>NZ_JBLYZI010000037.1:0-47657 GCF_057680865.1 Endozoicomonas sp. Z74 | reverse complement strand
AACCTTCTCAAGCTTGATACTTCAGTGAAGGCTGGTATCAAGAACAAACGTAAAACCTGTGGCTGGGATGAAGACTATATGATGAAAGTGCTTGGGCTGATTGATTCTTGATCATGTTTTTGCCCTGCAGGAGGCTGGAATTTCATACCGGAACACCTGGGGTTTGTTCTTATCGAGACACCCGATAAGAGGGTCACTATCTGCAAAAGATAAGGTGATGTATCCTTTTATACGACCAACAACAACTAACTCAACAGGGTACTCTTCTTTTGAGCCCGCCACTTTATAAAAGATCTCTGAATCAAACCAGTTTCTCTGAAGATGCAACCGGTAACTGCTGTACTCAACATGCCCAGTCACCACTGCGCCAGCAAAAGGATCTTCTTCAGTGTTATTTCCAAAACGATGAATCACCACTCGCTTCACTGTGTCGTACAACTGCTGTCCATAAATCTGGCTCTTGGTCAATGATGCGGGTTCAGGTAGAAACAAGAAGGTTCTGAAAAAGCGGGTATTGGATATGGGGTCTGTCAAACGAAATCGATTCGCCTGCAGTTTCCTGTCTGCAATATGCTTACAGGAATAGGGCACTTTTGGGTAATCTTCGCAGGGATAATAATCCAGGGAATAAATATACCGATTCCAGAGTACTTGCGAATCCCCTGCATGGGCAGGCGTGTTCATTGCCACAGAAAAACCCGCCTGGGCATGCAATACACCCCTTTTTTTGCTTGCCGAGACCTCCTTGCCATAGAGGAATCCTGCAGCAGCACGATCAAAAAAAACCTTTTTCTCCCGAAATACGCATGACTTATCCTGATTCTTTCCACAGAGAGCACGAATAGAATCAACCTCACCGGGCTCATTCAGAATACCATTACGGATAACCTCTTCAAACAGATACCCTTTATCCATAATAGTGAGATAATTTTTACATACAGCACCTTCATTCACATCAGGTTGAGAACTGCAACCCACGACCAAAAATACCAACACCAGGATACAGAGCCTGAGACTGAACACATTCATCACAAACTCCCTCATCACAGCGGTCATCCCTAACCCGCATACTGCATGAAGCCGCTATGAAAAAGCGATTACCCCTCGTCTTTCAAGGGGTGTAGGAGAAAAGCGTAAAAAGACAATTTGTCATAGAGGCGCTCGTCGGCTTGTCGCTAGCTCTTTTTCCGCCATGACAGCATTTTGTCGACAAATCCAGGCAATAAGCATGAATGTGTCGACAAAATGTGTCAGCCGAAAAAATAGCAGAGCGACAAGCTCGACACTTCATGCAATATGCAGGCTAACCCTTCGCCGGTGACCCAGACAGGGCTCAACTACACCCAATGCTTGATATTAGGATCGGGATTCGGACTTTTTGGAACCGTCTGGCATCTTAGTGCGATGAGCTGCATCCCCTCAACCACCATTGTGCCATCCTTGTTATCCATGGAAATTTTCTGGTCCACTTCTTTCCGTCCGCCATGCCCTCCAATACGAATCGGCCCGATACTGATCCCCCCTCCGGCTTTGACATAACGCTGAAAGTCACTGCTTTCCTTTTTAAACTCATTCATCTGCAACTTGAGGTTGGAAATAAAATAAGCAGCAACAGGAAAGTGAGGAATCATACCTTCACTGGAGTTGGGTACACCACTGGAAACCAGTCCAAAATCCGCCTCCGGATTAAATCGCCAGTTTTTCAGCGCCAGGAAGCCTGGTGAAAACCAGGGTCTGGACACCATTACCTGAATAATTTTAAAAGAGATGGCAAACCCAGAGGCATCAATGCTGTTCTTAATCGTTGAATCACCACCGGAAGCAGAAAGATCCACTTTACTGCCGGGAGGAGCCCCAAAGAAATCCAACCTGAGGGACAGTCCGCCACCACCAAAATTGGTGGTTTCACTGTGGCCGCCTTTATAACTTTCATGGCTAAATGCAAAATCCAGCCAGCTTCGGGTGTTACTGTAAAAATCCGATGGGTAATAGGCAGTAAACATAAACGGGAGGTTACTGACCGGATCAACCTGCCGGGCCTTGGTCATACTGTCAATCAGGTCTCTTTTCAATGAGACCAGGGAGCGGGAACCCAACTGATCGATTGTACTGGTGAGAAGCTCATAATCATTCTTATAACCATCAGAGACCCACTTATTATAGGCACGCTTCACTTCATTAAAATAAATCTGTTCATTATTCGCCCAATCAATCACTGCAGATTTATCATTGCCAATCTGCGCTGCACGCCTTTTACTGGTATAGTTGAGCCATGCCATGTTGTATTCCTGCTGGTAGTTATCATAATTCACTACCAGCGGAGAGGGCTTGAGTACTTCCTGCTTCTCATCCGTAATTATGTTTTTTTCTACAACCGTCCTGACCAGTTTTTCCCGGAGCTTATTCATCTTTTCTTCTGCACTTTTATCCGGATCAAGGTCAGCTACCTCTGAAAACTTCAACACATTCCCGTACTGCTCATCCAGCAAACTGCCTGTATTTTTGGCCAGCCGATTCTGGGCTTCCAGCCCAATACTTTCATTCAAATTTGGAATGGTATTAAGAAAGCGGGTCAGTTCGGCAAAATAGGTGATGGCGGATCGATATTCCTCACCGGAGACATCGCCATTGCCAAACATCACCCTGGCAAATGAAAGCACCTCTTCTGAAAAAGGAACTCCCGGAGAAAACCAGGCGATATTGCTGCTCTGGGTACCGGGATCGCCTTCGCCACCGAGCTGGCCAGAAATATCACGATCACTTTCAGGCTCAATAAAGCGGGACAGCGTCGCAATAAAGGCAGCGGTCATTTCATCTATTTTACTGGTATCAGCCATTGGGCATACTCCAATCTACAGAAGATTGATTGATACAGCAGTGCATCACCGATCACACAGGCCACAGAAGCATTCACAACCGTCTTTCCAGTCATATCAGGATAAAAAAACAAAATAGAATACAAAACCGTCTCTATTTTGAAGAAAGCCCGTAACTGAAAAGGATGATGAAACGTTTGAGGCTGGCATGAAGTTACAGAAAAGTAGTTGACACTTTTAGCTTATGCAACTTTTCAGTCCAGTCAGACAATTACACGAGTTCGGTGGACCCACCTGGAGGCTTTACATCATTCATCTGGAACTTCTGGCGTGCAGTAGGTTGCTGCTGAGCATAGCGAAGCGCAACAAAAGCCGTGCTTTTTTCCAACTCTACAAGAAACTGCCCGTATGGATATTGACGTTTTCCAGTACTACCGCCCCCTTAAAAAAAGATTATCCAGCTGATCCATGGTCAGCAGCGTCCAGGTTGGACGACCATGGTTACATTGGCCACTGCGTTCGGTTCGCTCCATATCCCTCAACAGTGCATTCATCTCTTCAATAGACAACTTCCGGTTGGCCCGTACCGAACCGTGGCAGGCCATGGTCGCCAGAATCTCATTGATATGAGCTTCAACCCGGTCGCTGCTGCCGTGCTGCATCAGATCGGACAGAACATCCCTGAGCAGCTTTTCCACATCCGCCTTCTGCAGCATAACCGGAACCTGCCGTACTAACAGGGTTTCCGGCCCCATCCGTTCAAGGCTTAATCCAAGCCGACTGAAGTAAGCTCCATGCTCTTCCGCGCAATCCGCCTCACGTTCACTCACCGCCACCGATTTCGGTACCAGCAATGGTTGGGCTTTAATGCCATCTGCCTGATAGGACAGCTTCATCCGTTCATAGGTGATGCGTTCATGGGCAGCATGCATATCCACCAGAATCATCCCCTGCTCGTTTTCCGCCAGAATATAAATACCTTTAAGCTGGGCCACTGCAAACCCCAGAGGGGGCGTCAGTGAATCCGGAGTCTCTTCAGGCAGGGGCTGATAAGCCACCGCTGCATCCTGGACGCTTCCCGCTACGGCCAGTCCGCCCGAAGAGCCCTCAGCAATAAAGGAACCTTCAGCGGTTGATGAACCCTCAACTGGCTCTGAGGCAGAAGCATAGAGCTCAGAATACGCCTGGATTTGCCGTCGGACCTGGTCCGGTTTTGGCGCCTCTGACGGTGCCGGTCTGGCACCCCCAAAGCCACTGCCGGATGGCGCACTGGAATAACTCTTATCAGACAAACTGCCTGATGACTGTGCGGCGGTCGCCAGGCGAATATTCTCCTGGCCCTGAAATTCACCGGCTGCTACTCCAGAAGCCATTGGTTGAGAGGCTAGAGCAGTGGGAGGCAACTGGTCTTCCGGCCTCACTTCCCCAAGGGCTCGATTCAGGGTACTGAACAGAAAGTTGTGAACAGTCCGGCCATCGCGGAATCGCACTTCATGTTTGGTCGGGTGCACATTGACGTCCACCAGAGCCGGATCCAGCTCCAGATACAAAACAAACGTCGGATGCCGTCCTCCATAAAGCACATCCCGATAGGCCTGACGGACAGCGTGGGCCACCAGCTTGTCACGAATAACACGGCCGTTAACGAAAAAGTACTGGAGATCAGCGCTGGCTCTTGAAAAGGTTGGCAACCCCACCCAGCCAGTCAGCTTCAGCCCGGAAGCTTCCACATCAATAATCACCGCATTCTCTATGAATTTAGGTCCACAGAGAGAAGCCACTCTCCGGTCTTTTTCAGCCTGGCTGGCCGCGGGACGAAGCTGATGAACACTTCGCTGGTTATGGCGCAGAACAAAGCCCACATCAAAACGGGACAGGGCCAACCGCTTGACCACTTCTTCCAGATGAGAAAACTCGGTTTTTTCCGTTCTCAGAAACTTGCGTCGGGCCGGTGTATTGAAAAACAGGTCCTTTACTTCAATGGTCGTACCCACAGGGTGAGGCGCAGGCATTACCTGTGCCTGCATGTCGCGCCCTTCCACCCGGGCCTGCCAGCCAGACTCCTGGCCTTCCGTACTGGAGGTGAGTGTCAGGCGGGACACAGAGCTGATAGAAGCCAGGGCTTCCCCCCGGAACCCAAGAGTAGCTACGCCCTCCAGGTCTTCCAGTTCCGATATTTTACTGGTGGCGTGCCGGGACAGAGCCATGGCCAGCTCATCTTTGGGAATACCATGGCCATCGTCGCGTATCCGGATCAGTTTAACCCCGCCGCTCTCCACCTCAACGGTCAGCTGCCGGGAACCGGCATCCAGGCTGTTTTCCAGCAGCTCCTTAACAACAGACGCTGGTCGCTCAACCACTTCACCGGCGGCAATCTGGTTGGCCAGGCGGTTATCCAATAAACGGATGGGCTTCATCGTGCTTCAGTACCCCGGGGGAAAGGCTTCCTGTCGAATTCAAGTCGGTTCATGCCACACAGGCAACCGGTTAATTGGGAATAACCAGTACCTGTCCGGCGCGAATGGTATTGGCGCTGGATAGCTTATTGGCCCGCTTCAGTTCAGACAGGCTGATATTAAACTGGCTGGCAATTTCAGACAGTGTATCCCCTGCCTGAATCACATAACGGTCCGGACGGGTATTAAGGGTACCATCCTGCTTCCACTTGGCAACCAGGGTATCCGGTGGCGGTTTCTTGTAAAACCAGGACTTTGAACCGTTAAAAATAGCTCTAGCCATCGCCTTCTGATGACTTCGGCTTTTCAATTTCCGGGCTTCTTCCGGGTTGGTAAGAAAACCAGTCTCCACCAATATGGAAGGAATGTCCGGTGATTTCAGCACCACAAATCCCGCCTGCTCCACATGCCGTTTATGCAGCCGGTTAATTCCTCCCATATTGCTGAGCACCTTGTTGCCCACTTCCAGGCTGGAACTCAGGGTTGAGGTCATGGACAGGTCCAGAAGAACGCCTGCGAGCATATCGTCCTTATCACCCAGGGAGATTCCCCCTTCTCCGCCAATCTGGTCCGAAGCGTTCTCTTTCTGGGCCAGCCAGCGGGCGGTTTCAGAGGTAGCCCCCCGCCGGGAAAGGGCAAACACTGAAGCGCCATGGGCTCGGCGATCCTTGAAACCATCAGCATGAATGGAAATAAACAGGTCAGCTTTGTTCTCCCGGGCAATCCGGGTGCGCCGGCGCAGGTCCACATAATAGTCACCGGTTCTGACCATCACCGGCCTGAAACCTTTTTCCCGCTTTAGCAGGGCCTCCAGTTCTTTGGCAATGGCCAGGGTCACATGTTTTTCATACCCGCCCCCGTAGGCAATGGCTCCGGGGTCTTCACCGCCATGGCCGGCATCAATGGCCACAACAATATCCCGCAGACCGGACGGCTGCTTTTTCACCACAGGCTTGGGCTTTCGGGCCTCATCATCAAACAGGTCAACCACCAGACGGTAACCATAGGTGGCATTAGGCTTAAGCAGAAAACTCTCACTGGCCACTTTCTCACTCAAATCCAGAACAATCCGCAGGTCCTGCTTATTTCTGGCACCATGGCGGATTTTCTGAATGGGCGTGTTACCCAGTTTCAACGATTTGAAGGATGTGTTGAGTTGAGCGCCCTTGACATCAATCACCAGTCGGCTGGGATTCTCCAGATTGAATTTGGAGTGGGCGACCTCATCGGAAATATCAAACACCAGCCGGGTTTTATCCGGAGAACGCCAGAGGCGGACACTGTTAATCAAACGCCCAACCGCCAGAGCCAGCTCAGCCTTAAGCACGGAAAACCCGAGCACCAGAATGCCCAGCCTTTTGACAAAGACCCGCCTGCCACTTCTTTGACTGTTTTCAGGACCGTGACTTCGATCAATCAGTGAGGTGCCTGCACCCTTTCCCGGTACGCCAGCGGAGGGTTCCCGTCTTTTCTGGAAAAACAACCTGCCCAAAACCGACTTCAGCAACTGGAGAGCTCTTCCTCTGGCTCGATTCATTCGCTCTCCTTCACTCCCTGTAGGCATCCCCGGGTCAGCTCCTGAAGCGCCGACAGCGCCTGGCGACCCGCCCCGGTACCGGCAACAATGGTCGCTTTTCTACCGGGCAGGTCATAATCAAAGGTGATTTCCAGGTCTGCTTCCGGCAGTTCTCCCTGGCCACGGGATGGCCACTCCACCAGACAAAGCCCCCCTTCACTGAAGTAGTCCCGCCCACCGATGAACTCAAGCTCTTCGGGGTCGGCCAGACGGTAAAGGTCGAAGTGATAGACCTTCTGTCCACCCACTTCATAAGGTTCCACCAGAGTATAAGTAGGGCTTTTAACGGCCCCCTGATGCCCAAGTTGTCGAAGCACACCCCGGCAAAAAGTGGTTTTTCCAGCCCCCAGGTCCCCGTGCAGAAAAATCACGCCCTGACCAGAGCAGGCCCGGGCCAGTTGAGCCCCCAGGGAAACCATGGCTTCTTCATTTTCTATCCGCAGTTGATATCTGCCCTGCATAAGACGTTATTCTTCCATCTCTTCCAAAACCATCAGTGGATAATGGTATTCAATCTTTTTCGAACCACCGGAATCAGCTGGGTTGCCAATAACCCCACTTCCCCCTGACCGGCCACGATCTCATCCGCTGCACTGGCATGGAGCCAAACCCCAAGACGAACAGCGTCGGTTATATCAAGCTTCTGGGCGACCAGCGCGCCTATAATCCCGCTGAGTACGTCCCCCATTCCGGCCACCGCCATCGCCGGATTACCATGGTCACATAACAGCAGTTCCTGTCCCTCATAAATCAGTGTACCAGCCCCTTTCAATAGAATCGCCATGGGAACCAGCTGGCCCGCTTTCCTGAGCAGAGCGCTATGGCACTCTTTCAAGGCGGTGAAGCGGTCTTTCTGAATGGCGGCACCTTCACATCCCCACAACCGGGCCATTTCCCCGGGGTGCGGAGTGAGAATCATCGGGAACTTTCGGCCATGAAGCAATTGTGGATGTTCCGATAACAGATTGAGGGCATCGGCATCCAGTACCAGTGGACATTCGGATGCCAGCGCATCTTTCAACAGCCTCAGGGCCCACTCATCCTGACCCAGCCCCGGACCGATCACTATGACTGTTTTTCCGGGCAACAGGGCCTTCAACCCTCCCTTGGTCTTGACCGCCGTGGCCATGATTTCCGGGGTGCGAATGGCCAGGGCATTCAAGTGACTTTTGCGTGTCGCCACCGACACTTTGCCGGCACCGCAGTGAATAGCCGCCTCCGCAGCCATGGTAATGGCACCGGGCATACCGTGGTTTCCCCCCACCAGCAACACATGCCCGAAATCCCCTTTGTGAGCGGCCCTGGGCCTGGGCTGGACGAGTCCCTGAAGACTGGACCGGGTAATCCGTCGACTGCCAGGAGCCACCTCCTGATAAATCGTCGCCGGAACCCCAAGGTCATTAAACAGCAGCTGGCCGGTATACTCCGGACCCTGACCGGTCAGAAGCCCCTGCTTTAGCCCGATAAAAGAAACGGTCAGGTGGGCTTTGACAGCCTCCCCCAGGGGAGAACCGGTATCCGCACAAAGGCCGGAAGGAATATCCACGGAACAAACCGGCCGGTCACTGTTATTTAACTGCTGGATGGCAGTCTGATAATGTCCACGAGCCTCTCCGGACAACCCCGTTCCCAGCATGGCATCCACAATAACGTCCCCTTCCAGAGGCTGGCCAGGCTCATAAGGCGTTACGGAAACACCGGCCTTCACACAGGCCTGAAAGGCCTGTTGGGCATCACCGGTCAGTGTGGCTGGGTCTTTCAGGGCAAGCACTGAGACCGGAATATTCTTATCGCTGGCCAGTCGGGCCACCAGATAACCATCACCACCATTATTGCCTGCTCCACACAATATCTGTAGAGAGGTAATGCCAGGCCACTGGTGGGAAATGGCCGCCATCACCGCACTGGCCGCACGGGACATTAACTCAAACCCGGGAACCCCATGATGGGCAATGGCAATATGATCCAGCTGTCGAACCTGTTCCGCGGTGTAGAGGTTTTCCGGGAGATTTTCCCGATAACGTTCCTGATATGAGAAGTGGTCCATAAACGTGTCCGCTGGCTTCCGATGGCATATAATCGGGATTATATCCCACTCATTTGATCCGATTCAGTGCCCGAACACCGACTTTTACAATCAACTCCGAAAACCGCTGACCCGTCTGACTCGCCTTTTACAAATGCCCATGGCGAAAAAAAAGCCCATAGCGAAAGAAAGGCTCAACGGGAAACACCCGATTTGCATAAACTGGCCGATGACATTCGCCAGTGGGCCAGAGAACTGGGATTTCAGGCCATTGGCATTACAGAAGCTCAAATTCCGGAAGAGGACATACAACACCTTAATGCCTGGCTGGCAAAAGGCTACCACGCCGATATGGAGTACATGACCGGGCATAAGGCGCTTCGCACCCATCCGGCACAACTTCATGAAGGCACCCTGCGGGTCATTTCCGCCCGGATGGATTATCTGCCTGCCGATACAGAAACCGTAAAAATCCTGGGGGAGCCGGAAAAAGCCTATGTCTCCCGCTACGCCCTGGGGCGTGACTATCACAAGTTGATTCGAAAGCGTCTGACCCAGCTGGGCAAAAAAATAGAAGCCGTTGCGGGCGATCATGGCTACCGGGCCTTTGTGGACAGTGCCCCGGTAATGGAAAGGCCCCTGGCGCAACAGGCCGGGCTGGGCTGGGTGGGAAAGCATTCCCTGGTGATTAACCGCCAGGCCGGCTCCTTCTTCTTTCTGGGAGAACTGTTTACCAACCTGCCTCTGCCGGTGGATCCGCCCTACGATAAAAACCATTGCGGTCGCTGCACATCCTGCATAACCCGCTGCCCGACTCAAGCCATTGTCGCCCCC
Organism: Endozoicomonas sp. Z74; assembly: GCF_057680865.1. Classification (NCBI taxonomy): domain Bacteria; kingdom Pseudomonadati; phylum Pseudomonadota; class Gammaproteobacteria; order Oceanospirillales; family Endozoicomonadaceae; genus Endozoicomonas; species Endozoicomonas sp. Z74. The sequence continues at coordinate 37,949 of NZ_JBLYZI010000037.1, read as the reverse complement.
TATCAGGTCAATGCCGCTCGATGCATCTCCTACCTGACCATTGAAAACAGAGGCCCAATTCCCCTGGAGCTTCGCCCGCTGATGGGGAACCGGATTTATGGCTGCGATGACTGCCAACTGGCCTGCCCCTGGAACCGTTTTGCCAGCCCCACCCGGGAGCAGGATTTCCAGCCCCGCCACAATCTCGATTCTGCCGACCTGGCCGAGCTGTTTCTGTGGACAGAAGACGAGTTTCTGGAGCGAACCGCCGGTTCCGCCATACGCCGGGCCGGTTACCTGTGCTGGCTGAGAAACATTGCCGTAGCACTGGGCAATGCCCCTGGTACTGAAGCGGTCATTGCTGCTTTGAAAGTCAGGGCTAATCATCCCTCAGAACTGGTCAGTGAGCATGTCAACTGGGCTCTGCAACAGCACCTCAATCGCTGATTCCCTGATAAGGAATCGTCCCCTGACCGCAACCGTCCAGAAAACAGAATTACTTCTATACTGACCGGTGCTTTCTGAAGGAGGGTTCCCCAATGTTTACCAGAGTCACCGAAGAAGCCATGGCGCCTTTTCATCACATCATCCAGCAAATCAAAAAACACTCCCAGGCTGGGGACGTCCGGGGAATGCTGAAATATATCGTGCCTGATGAAGAGCTGGTGAGCTTTGGCGCTGAAGCGAATATCAACCGGAAAAGCGATCTGGAACGGCACTGGGAGAATTTCTTCAGAGCCCATGAGCCTGTCCACTCTGAATACAAGGATATTGTTGTTTATCAAGCCAGTGATGCTGCCTGCATGACGCTCCTGAACACATACCCGGGTCAGAACCGGCCAGACATGCGCATCACTCTCTACCTTGAAAACCACCAGGGAGAGTGGCTGATAAGACACCGCCACCACTCCCGGTCACCGGAATTCTGATCATCAAAAAAGAAAAGGCCCCTCAAGGGAGCCTTTTCAAAGTGCCTATGTGAATTCCTTCCTGCAATTCCATGATCGGCTCAATCAATTTCCAGCCGGACTTTCCCCCACAATCCTGTGTAATGAAGGCGACCATGCTCATCAATCAGCATGCCTGAATAAAGGCTGTTAAAGCGGGAACCACCCAGCGTCCAGGTTCGGGCCGTTTCACCGGTGGTCCAGTCGATGGCCTCCATGGTGAACTGACCATCACGAGCGCCCACAGTATAGGCCATGTTAGAACCGACACTCATTACCGGCACGCCGTTGAGCGAACTAACATCCATATTGGTCCATGCCCGTGTGAATTGCCTGGTTTCTGAATCCCACTCAAACTTTTCAACACCATAAGGCTTGTAAACATCATGATGCCCAAGCCAGCCAATGACAATTGACTCCGCATTAGGGATCTCGCTTGGGAACCAGCTCGGCATAGTTGGGGGCGTATTGTTTACCACCAGCACACCGTTCCCATGCACCACAGTTGACTGCTCAGTCTGGGTCCTGCCCACAGAGGGGTCTGCCATCGTGGTTTCCAAAAATCCGGCGTACCGAGGATCAGTAGTACCTTCCGGGGCTTTCCAACCTCTTGGAATATCATCCCGCCAGAACAGAGCCACATTCATCTTTTCATCACCATCGGTGATCACCACCAACTGATCTTCATCACCAAAGCCCATAAGAGAAGGTGTTGCCCCTGTCCCCGCACCGGTTCCATTGGGGTATTCAGCCACCCATGCACCACTTCTCTTGTGAGAAACGAACCGGTTACCATTCCAGTTAACCTTGATCATATGGTTTTCAGTGGCCACATAAATGCCCCCGTCTTTATCCACAGCGATGGAGTTTCTAACCGCAACCTTATCTACGCCCTTCACCATGCTGGCCAGATTAAACGTCTGCATACGCCTGAGGTTTCGGGTCATGGCGGTCAGGTAACCGTCATCAGTAGCGACAAGTACCCAGCCATCGTAGGTCATATTGATACCCACTATAGATCCCTTGACCTCCCTGGGCAGGCTCGCTGTTTTATCTATGACAATGGAGGAATTTGGCTCACCTTTAATTTCATCGCTGTAAATCGTTATGCTGCTTCGATACTCGGTATTGGGGTCCTCAGGACTCACCTTGTCACTGCGGCCAACAAAAAAGCGGTTATCCCGGTCAATCAGGGTATAGGCGCCGGAAAGATCGGTCATATACGGAAATATATTGCCAATCAGCCACTGAAGCGCCTCTTCAGGCTCCAGGGTATCCAGCTTGTGAATCGCATCCATTCCAATGCCAGCATTAAGAAATGTTCTTCCCGGTAAAGCATAACTGGCCAGCACCGCATGGCTGTCCTGATCTACCTTGACGATCCGGTCTCCACCACTGCCCCACATCACCCTGCGGCCATCCGGATAAACAGACGACGTTGGCTGACCAAACTGAAACGGACCTGAAGCCACAAAAGTAACCTCCTCAAAGGGGTTCAGCTGTCGACTTTCCGACATTGGCCCAGCTTCCAGCACATTGGTCTGCTGAGCCGGTGAGTTATGAGGGAGGCTGTTATTGGAATCCGCAAGATAGGGGTTAACGGGCGGCATATTGGCAGCCTGTAATGCAAACGCCATTGGCAGTGCCATTAAAGACGCAAGTACGGTTTTCTTTTGTAATAATTTTTTCATTTTTCTTTTAACCACTAACCATGTGAAATGACACCTTGAAAAGCGTCATTGAACAGCCATGACAATAATCAATCCGTGTATTTATTGGTCATCAACACTGAAAGAAAGAGCAAAGAATAACCAGAAGAAAGTTTCATATTATTTAATAAAACCGTTGGCCTGGCAGGAGCCAAGATAGTCCTTAACCGGAGTCGAAACATTGATTTAAATCAATAAAACCAATACATTTAAGACTTGAGTCTTAAAATATTTTAAATGCCTTTCTGCAAAATAAAAAAAGCACAGAAAACACCCTGAAAGAAACAATTAAAGCATTTTTCAAACAGATAAATTTTACCAAAAAATGGCCCTGAGAATTATCCTGACAGGGCTTATATGAGGCTCAACAGATTAAGCCTTCACCAATTTCAGATCAGCTTTTACATTATCCTGCTGGGCTTGAAGGAGCCTGATGGGATCAACAAGACCATAAGCTTCTTTCTTGTACCTCCTAAACTCCTGTTTAACTTGCCTCAACTTCTCATTACTTAACGCTGGCTCAGGATAATCACCAAAATTATTGTAGGTCGGGTCTTCCCAGGAAATTAATTGGCCATATTGCTCTCTCATTCCCTGCACAGCCCTCTCTAAATCATCTTTCCTACTTTCCATTCTGGCCAGCTCTCTCTCAATGTCATTCTTTCTGGCAGTAAAAGCATTACGAAACTCGGAACGCTCATCAGCCGTTAAGTTCAACTCCCTGAACACCTCTTTTGCACCACCATGCTGCAGGCTGCCTCCATTCGCAGCCATAGCCAGGGCGGTATCAAAGTTGCCATTATCAAGGGCAAAGGCAAAGGGTGACCCTCCATATCCTGCCAGCCCCTTTTTATTCAGGTCACCGGGAATCACTCTGGGTCGATTTCCAGCCACTGGCTCCAACTCCAGGCTCGAAAGCCCAATGCCCGGGTTTCTGCATATATTTTCAGCCATTGAATAGTTGCCCCGCTTCGCCAGATAAAATAGCGGGGGCTTTCCTTCCACCCGGCAGTCCATCCACTGCTGGTGCATCCGGTCATTACGGCTACCTGCTGTCAAATTAGGTGACTCGTGCAGCGTTACTTCTCCGGAAGGGGATTCCTGGTACTGCTTGTCATGGCCAAATGGGGCCATTTTTGCCACAGTCTGACGAAATAACTGGCCATTACTGCCATCAATCGCTGTTTTCAAATCACTCTGGAAGTTATTCGGTAACTGCCCCCCTCTGAGCTTTGCAGAAAGCTTTACGAAGGGCTTGGCAAATGAAATACCCATCCGTGAGCCCAATTTAGTCCGTATTGGGGCAGTCGATAAAAACCTTGGTTTTAAACCTTCTGTGTTGGTCACATCAACCGCTTGTACTCGTCGGCCATACCGACTTCTCCCCTCAAATCCTGGTTTATTGTGATTTCCCACATCAATATGGAAGTTCGAAGTTCCCCTGCTACCAGGATCAATTGGACTGGACATGACTCCCTCCCTGGGAAAAATTATCCAATAAGTCGTTGTTTGATCCGTTAATGATAGTCAGGCTTTGGAAAAGCGGTTCTACCAGATAATCCTCAGCTCCGTCTTTACTCAGCCCTCAACAGTGGCGAAGGAGACTGGAAGCTTGCCGCCAGCAGGAATACACTCTTATCCGGGCGTATGGCTCAATCGCCCTAAGCATATCTATCATCTGGGACGACCAATAAATTCGACAGGCAACATTCATGGTCAGTGCAGTTATCGCAGAAAGTGTCAAAAAAAAAGCAGGAAAACCCCGCCAGGAAAGGGTTCGTATCATCCTTAAGGCAGCGGAGATGGAGTTTGCCCTGAATGGGTTCCGGGGAGCAACCGTGCAGGGCATTGCAGACCTGGCAGATCTGCCCAAGCCCAATGTCCTGTATTACTTTGCCAATAAACAGGCCCTGTACGATGCCGTTCTCGCCAACATACTCGACTTATGGAACCGGGAACTGGACGACATTCTCCCCGAAGATGACCCGGCACTTTCCCTGGAACGCTACATTCGCTCTAAAGTTGAGGTCTCCCGGAAGTACCCTACTGCCTGCCGGATTTTTGCCAGCGAAGTGATCCATGGGGGCCCCATGCTGTCTGACAGCATGAAGAAAATCACCCTGGACTGGGTCAAGGCCATCACCACCACTTTTCAACAGTGGATTGACAGCGGGCGGATGGCAGCCATCGACCCTCTGCACCTGTTGTTTCTGATCTGGGGCTCCACCCAGCACTATGCCGACTATGAGTCCCAGATCTGCTCCATCATGAGAAAAAAGAGGCTGGTCAAAAAAGATTATGACCAGGCCGCCGACACCCTGTGCAAAGTCATTTTGCAGGGCTGCGGCCTGAGAAAGTGACCGCTGCTTTTAAATACCAAAGAAAGCAAATTTAAGGGCAAACACCGTGGCCAGTACCCAAACACTGATACTGACATCCCGGGAACGTCCTGCCAGCACCTTGACCACCGGGTAAGCGATAAAGCCCAGAGCAATCCCGTTGGCAATGGAAAAACTCAGGGGCATCATGATGGCGGTAATCAACACCGGTCCGGCTTCGGTCAGATCACTCCAGTCAATATTGGCCAGACTCCCCGCCATCAGCACCGCTACATAAATAAGGGCGCCTGCAGTGGCATAGGCAGGTACCATACCGGCCAGAGGTGACAGGAACATACAGAGCAGGAACAGCATCCCAATGGTCACCGCGGTCAAACCGGTCCGTCCACCGGCGGCTACTCCGGAAGCACTTTCCACGTATGAAGTCACCGTGGGGGTTCCCACCAGGGCTCCCGCCCATGAGGCTGTACCATCCGTCACCATTGCCCGGTTCATGTTGTGCATCTTCCCATCCGCATCCGCCAGACCGGCCTTATCGCCTACCGCAATCAAAGTCCCGGTGGTATCAAACAGGTTGACGAACATGAAAGCGACAATCACCCCGATCATTTCCGGATTCAGTGCCCCCATGATGTCCAGCTTGCCGACAATGGGCATAATGCTCGGTGGCATGGAAGCAACACCGGTATAAGCCACATCACCGGTCACCAGGGCAATCAGAGAAACTGCCGCAATGGCAATCAACACCGCCGCTTTCACTCCCCGAAACGCCAGCCCCAGAATCAACATCAGGCCCATGCAGGCCATCAATGGGCTGAACTGAGTAATATCTCCCAGAGTAATAATCGTACCCGGGCTGGCTACCACAATACCGGCATTTTTCAGACCAATAAGGGCAAGAAACAGTCCTATGCCTGCGGTGATACCAACCCGCAACCCTCCTGGAATACTGTCAATAATCCATTCGCGGACTTTGAACAGGCTCAACAGCATAAAGCCAATGCCTCCCCAGAACACCGCTCCCATAGCCTGTTCCCAGGAATACCCCATACCCAGCACTACAGCATAGGCAAAAAAGGCATTGAGCCCCATACCCGGTGCCAATCCCACCGGCCAGTTGGCATAGAGCCCAATAACAATCGTACTGACCCCGGCTACCAGGCAGGTAGCGGCAAACAGGGCACCCTTGTCCATTCCGGCATCGGACAACATGGAAGGAATGACGAAAACCACATAACACATGGTGATAAACGTGGTAAGTCCAGCCAACAACTCAGTGCGAACCGTGGTGTTGTGCTGCTTTAACTTGAACATCCGCTCCAGCAGTGAATCACCCGATCCAGTGTTTCCTGACGTTCCCTGATCTGCTCCAATCATAAAGACTCCAGACATCTGTTGTTTTTATTGTTGCTTTTAATACAGGCTCCTAGCAGCCTGTCGGACTTATGCTTTCGAGCATAAAATTCAGTAGAACGAGTCAAATTTTTCGATGGATTCGTGCGAATAGTTGACCTATTTAATCGAATTCATCGAAAAATTTGGCCGTTCTTTCTGGGTTTCAGGCCGAAATAGTCGTAAGTCCCACAGGCTGCTAGCCTGATTACCAATTGAGCAAGCCTATCAACTTCAAACAAATAAACGCAAATTGCTGACCACCTGGATGATCAGATTAAATTCCATGGCAAAACCACAAGAAGTCATATTCCTGCTCTGTGACAGGCATTAACCCCATTCACCAGTGAATTTAATTGACTGCTCTGACAATAAAGTTCAACACCCACCTGTCTTGCTATTTTCCTGACCAGATAGTCCAATTATCAAAAACAGCCACGGGCTAACAATAATGACAATAAAGGAGTCAGGCTATCGTGATTCGTTTCCTTCTTAACGATAGGCTTGTGGAGGTTCAGGACACTGCATCCGATACCTCCGTTCTTGATTACCTCAGAGGCAATGCATCTCTCCACAGCCACCACCACCCGCAAAATACCCAGAGACGTACAGGCACCAAAGAGGGCTGCTGCTCCGGAGATTGCGGAGCCTGCACCGTCGTAGTGGGTGAACCCGAAGGTGACCAGCTGCAATACCGGACCATGAACGCCTGCATTGCCCTGATGCCCTCCCTTCACGGCAAGCAGCTGCTGACAGTGGAAGACCTCGCCAACGAGGACAAACTTCATCCGGTCCAGCAGGCTCTGGTGGATCATCACGCTTCCCAGTGCGGGTTCTGCACTCCGGGTATAGTGATGTCACTGTTTGCCCTGCACCATGAAGATCCCGACAACCCTCCCGATGTGACGGAAGCCTTGGGTGGCAACCTCTGCCGGTGTACCGGATACCGTCCTCTGGTGGACGCTGCCCGGGAGCTGGCCCGGCAAACGCCCGATGACGTTTTTGCAGAAAACCGTGAACAAACCGTCGCCCAGTTGAAACAACTGCAGCAGGCACAGAGTGTTACGGCTAGCGGCGCTTTTATCCCCGCCAGTGAAGATGAACTGGCCGATTACCTGATGCTTCACCCAGAAGCCCGCCTGCTGGCCGGAGGAACCGATCTGGGCCTGGAAGTCACCCAGCAGCTAAAGCATCTGGACTGCCTGATTGCCATCAATGGCTTAAAGACCCTTCAGAACATCCAGGTAGAGGATGACGAGCTGATCATCGGTGCCGCCGCTACTTACAGGGCGCTGGAACCGGTTCTGCTGGAGCACTTCCCGGAATTTGGCCAGATGCTGCAAAGGCTGGGTTCTCAGCAGGTCCGCAACCAGGGCACACTTGGAGGAAATATTGGTAACGCCTCCCCCATTGGCGACACACCGCCGGTTCTGCTGGCACTGGATGCTTTTATTGATCTGCGTAAAGAATCGTCCACTCGCCACCTGCCCCTGAATCAGTTTTTTCTGGATTATAAAAAAACCGACCTGCAGGCCAGTGAGTACATTGCCCGCATCCGGATTCCCCTGAACCCCCACCAACTGAAAGTCTACAAACTCAGCAAACGCTACGGCGATGACATCTCCACGGTCCTGGCCGCCATCAATCTGGACTTAAACGACGATGGAATTGTTACCCGGGCCAGAGTCGCTTTCGGAGGCATGGCCGCCATTCCCAAAAGGGCGGAGCGCTGTGAAAAGGTGCTGGAAGGACAGCCCCTGAATGGGTCAACCCTGAGCCGTGCACAGCAGGCCATCAAAGAAGAGTTCAACCCCATGAGTGATGTCAGGGCCAGCAGCGAATACCGACTGGAGGCTGCCTGCAACCTGCTTGAACGTTATTTCATGGAGCTGTCTGGCCAGGATGTGAGGATCATCTGTCATGCGTAAATTACCGGAACTGGCCAGCAGCCCTGAGCTCGCAAACAGCCCTGAGCTGACCAAAAGCCCCGAGCTGGTCAACAGCCAGCCAGAGGACACGATTCCCACGGAACTGCGGCACATGAAAGGGAGTCGCTCCGCCCGACACGACAGTGCCCACCTCCATGTCACCGGCCAGGCTCTGTACATTGACGATCGTCCGGAAATGGCGGACCAGCTTCATGCCGGCTTTGGCCTTTCCACCGAAGCATCCGCCGAGATTGCCAGCATTGACCTCGAACCGGTGCGCAACAGCCCCGGGGTCGTTGCCGTGGTTACGGCTGAGGATATTCCCGGACACAGGGATATCGGCCCGGTATTCCCCGGCGACCTGTTGCTGGCAGAAGACAAAGTGGATTATGTGGGTCAGCCGGTGTTTGCGGTGGCAGCCACCTCCCACAAAGCGGCAAAAGCCGCCGCCAGAAAGGCCCGGATTGAGTACCGCCCCCTGGAAAAGATACTGGGGGTCGATCAGGCCATGAAACAGAGCTCCTTTGTCCGCCCGGATCACACCATGAAAAAAGGGGATGCCACCAAGGCCATCGCGGAAGCCCCCAGACGCCTCACCGGTCAAATGAGCAACGGAGGCCAGGAGCACTTTTATCTGGAAGGACAGATTGCCAGCGTTATTCCCCAGGAAGATGGTCAGCTCCACGTCTATACCTCCAGCCAGCACCCTTCTGAAGTACAGAAACTGGTGGCCGAAGTCGTCGGACTCCCACTAAATAAAGTAGTAGCCGACGTTCGTCGTATGGGAGGCGGGTTCGGCGGCAAGGAAACCCAGGCTGCGGCCCCTGCCTGTATTGCCGCGTTACTGGCAGTAAAAACCGGCAGGCCGGTCAAATTCCGTATTGATCGCCAGCAGGACATGATGTCCACCGGCAAACGCCATCCCTTCCGGCACCGCTATCAGGCCGGGTTTGACCGGGAGGGGATCCTGCGGGGTGTCGATATCGAAGTGGCGGGCGATGCCGGACACTCTCCCGACCTGACCGATGCGATCGTTGACCGGGCGATGTTTCACAGTGATAACGCCTACTACCTCAACAATGCCCGGATAAAAGGCTATCGCTGCCGGACCAATACCGCGTCAAACACCGCTTTTCGAGGGTTTGGAGGTCCCCAGGGCATGTTGGTGATCGAGCGCATCATGGACGACATTGCTCGTGCAACCGGTCAGGACCCCCTGGACGTTCGCCTGAAAAATCTTTATGGCTCTCCTGAAGGGGAGGGTAAGCGCGATACCACCCACTACCACCAGAAGGTAGAGCACAATGTGCTTCATGAGCTGATCGCCCGGCTTGAAAAAAGCTCGGATTATCGCAGGCGTCGGGCAGGGATTACGGCCTATAACCAGAGCAGTCCGGTACTGAAAAAAGGGCTGGCACTGACGCCTGTCAAATTTGGCATCTCCTTCACTGCCAAACACCTGAACCAGGCCGGGGCACTGGTGCATGTCTACACCGATGGCAGTGTCCAGATCAATCACGGTGGCACAGAAATGGGCCAAGGGCTCTATACCAAGGTGGCACAAATTGTCGCCAATGAACTGGGGGTTTCCCTGGATCAGGTACAGGTGACCTCCACCCGGACTGACAAAGTGCCCAATACATCCCCCACCGCTGCCTCCAGTGGTGCCGATCTCAATGGCAAGGCCGCCCAGGACGCCTGCCAGACAATCCGTGAACGTCTGGTGGATTTTGCCGTTGAGCATTACGGAGTCAAAGCCGGGTCGGTGGCGTTCCACGACAATGAAGTTCATCTGGGTGATCGACAGATGCCGTTTTCCGGGTTTGTCCAGGCCGCTTACCTGAACCGGGTTTCACTCTCCAGCACCGGCTTTTACAGCACTCCGGAAATTCATTATGACCGGGCCACCGCCCGCGGTCGTCCTTTCTACTACTTTGCCTGTGGCGCTTCCGTTTCCGAAGTGACTGTGGACACCCTGACCGGTGAGTACAAGGTGGATCGGGTGGATATTCTCCATGATGTGGGCAAGTCCCTGAACCCGGCCATTGACCGGGGCCAGATTGAAGGGGGCTTTATCCAGGGTATGGGCTGGATGACCACGGAAGAGCTGGTCTGGGATCAACAGGGCCGGCTGCTCAGCAACAACCCGGCAACCTATAAAATCCCCACCATTGAAGATATGCCGCCGGTATTCAACGTTGACCTGTTTGAACAGGCCAACCCCGAGCACACGATCTATCACTCCAAAGCCGTGGGCGAGCCTCCTTTCATGCTGGGGATGTCGGTCTGGGCGGCGATTCGGGATGCAGTGTCCAGCCTCTCCGGCTACACCCTCAACCCTGATATTGATGTACCAGCCACGGCTGAACGTGTTTTAAAGGCAGCCACCGCCCTGAAAAAACGCTCCAGAACGGAAAAACCTGATCATTCCGACTCCTCCAGGAAGGAGGCGCTGCCCAATGTGGATTGATGCCATTACGGAATTACAGCGAAAAGGGGAGGCAGGGGTTCTGGTGACCATACTGGGTACGGCGGGTTCCGCCCCCAGAAAACCGGGCAGTAAAATGCTGGTCACCGCGGAACAGAGCTTTGACACCATCGGTGGCGGGCACCTTGAGTTTCTGGTGATCCAGAAATCCCGGGAACTGCTGGCCTCCGGTCATGATGCCCCCCTGCTGGAACACTTTCCCCTGGGCCCCAAACTGGGTCAATGCTGTGGGGGAAGCGTCAGTGTCCTTCTGGAACCATTGATGGGCTGCCATTTCCATATCGCTCTGTTTGGTGCCGGACATGTGGGCAAGTCCCTGGTGAATGTCCTGGCCCCTCTTGACTGCCAGATCACCTGGATCGACAACCGATCGGAGCTCTTTCCCGGGGAGGTACCAGACAATGTCCGACTGTGTGTCAGTGAACAGCCGGAGCAGGAGATTGATCATCTGCCCGATGACGCTTACGTACTGGTGGTTACCCACAATCATCAGCTGGATTTCGCCATTACCGAAGCCACCCTGAAAAGAGGCCGCAGCCGCTGGCTGGGGGTGATTGGCTCGGAAACCAAGGCCAGACGTTTCCGCCAAAGGCTGGCACATAGGGACCAGTTCAGCAGCGAACAGATTGATCACATGCGGTGCCCGGTAGGTATTGATGCCGTGGGTGGACGAAAACCAGCGGAAATTGCCATTGCCATCGCCGGAGAGATTCTGTCTGTCAGAAATGGAGCCCGCAGTGAACAGACCCGGAAGCGCGAAGGCATTCCCTGGCAGGCGTTGAAAACTCTAATTTGTAATGAAACGGAAGGAATAGAGGCAGGCTAATGGTTTGCTTCTTACTCTCAATCGTCTTCCATTAATAATATGACTCCAGGCTTATAATAAATTTCATATTGATCAAAATGCTGATCATATTCACTGCGATTGTATAATTTTCTTTCATTACGAAAGAAATCAGCATATTTCACCAAATACGCACCCATGCCGCCTTCCATTCTTTTCTGTAGTAAAGGGTCTTCAAGCGGACGAGCCCATTGAAACTTTAGAGAGTTATCGTGATACAGGCAAATATTCGAAAAATACTTTTTTTTCGTCTTTTCGTCGACTATTTCTGCATAAAGTGCATTGACTTTACATGAAATAAGAAAAACGACAGCTGCCATAAAAAAGTCAGATAACTTCAACATAATCTATATACTTATGAATGACATCACTCATATATTCCTTATGGCCAGTGGCTCAGAAAGCCAAAGAACCTCCATGCTCTGATGCTCACATCACCCCTTTTTCATTAATTGCCCATTCAACTCCCAGAAAAGCGCGTTCTGGATAATGCCTGATATTGGAATAATACGAATATCATAACCCGGCAGGTTGATCACGGCGTCCCCTGCCTCCCACATCTGGTCAATCACCACCCTTCCCGGCTTCAGGGGAATTGGGCTATTGGCAGAACCTCCCTGAAGCCAGACACTCTTCACTCCGGCCTTATTGACAAAAAACAGGGGAACACTGGGATAGGTAAAATAGCCCAGGTGAGTATAGACATTGGGAGCCAATAAATACTGGCCAAGATTATTATCAGACAGCGGCTCCTCCAGATACTGGAAAAAGCCAGGGTTGCCATTGCCCTTGACTTGCTGAGCCAGCAGGTGAGACTCCACCCCCAACCACAGTTTACCCGCCTCCTCCAGACTCTCCTGATAGCACTGAACCGCCTCTGCCATCAGCGACATCTGGGTATCCATAATTCGATCCAGGCTGTTCCGAAGCTGCCCCATAAACAGCTGACAGCAGACGCCTGCCCCCAGAGGATATACATTAAAGTCACCCGACTTATGAAACAGCCCGTCCCGGGCATAAAGTCCTGCACGATCAGCTCCTCCGGCCTGGAAGACACTGCCATACATCACGGGCATCTGCCCTTCCCTGACACAGGCACTGACCAGCTCGGCCAGAAAACACCAGGCCAGAATGCTATTGAGGGTGGTGTCCCGGGGACAAAAGCGGTCCTCAAACCCATAGCTCGGTGATTGGTTCAGAAGATTATCCAGAAAAACCGTCGGCCTGATCCCCTGGCTGACAGGAGAGTGACTCGACCCCGTCAGAACCAGAGAAGCGCCAGAGTCCAGCACCTTCTGGTAGCAGTCCAGTTGAGCGTTCACATCCAGCCCGTGATCCGCGGCAATCACCAGGTCCCGGGCTGTCAGTTGCTCCGGGCGATCCAGCAACTTGATCGCGGCAAGGCCTCCAGCACGATTCGTCAATTCCCGACCGAATCCAGTAGAGCCAATGTCCACAACCCAGATATTGTTAATCGCACCCGACACCAGCTGACTGGCCAGCTTTGCTGTGCTGTGTATCAATGGGTTGCCAAGATTCCGCAACAGCCCTGGATCGTCCAGCCAGTTTCTGATCGTTTTCAGATAACCACTCATGCAATCGTTCCCTGCTTGTCTTGCCATTCCCTGGAAGACAGCCGGAAAAGACAATGCCGCCGCAATGGGTGACCAACCGGTAGAGCAGGGTGCTCAAAACGTTCCGGGTCTTCCCTCATGCCCAGCTTTTTCATCACTCTTTTAGAGCGGGCATTACCCAGTGTGGTAAATGATACGATTTCATCCAGCCCAAGGGTCTCAAACCCCGTTTTCAAAGCACACTGCGCGGCTTCAGTGGCGTAGCCTTTGCCCCAGTGGGGGGCCGCCAGACGCCAGCCAATTTCAACACAGGGTTGAAAGGGCAGGTGGTCCTGGGGAATATGCAGCCCCACAAACCCAATAAAACGTTCGGAAGCCTTTTCCTCAACCGCCCAGAACCCCCAGCCCCGCCGGGCTATCAGTGAATGGCAACGCCTCGCCATGGCATCACTGGCCTCCCTGTCCAGAACAGATGGAAAGTACTCCATTACTCGGGCATCGGCGTTCAATTCGGCAAAGGGTTGAAAATCTTCTTCCTGCCACTGCCTCAAACGAAGACGTTCTGTTGCCAGCTCTTTATGGATTTCCTTCAAATAGGTTTCACTGCCATCATCCCAGTCACAGCCGTGATCCAGTAACGACTTCTGTTTAACCGTTTGCAACAGGCTCTCAATATCCCCGAGGTTCATGGCAACTCCAGTGTCATCAATGACATCTTATCCGGACGATGGAAGTTAGGCCGGTTCGAACAGTCGGTGCTGCGGTAACACAGATAGTGGCAGTCTTCCGGGGAATTTTTCCAGCCAGGCTCCGGATGATGCACCCGGGAAACAATCCGGAAAAAGTTGATTCGATACCCGGTTGATTCAATACCGGGTGATTCCCCCAGACGGGCTTCCGGCTCAGACTGCTCTGCAATCAACGACAGGGGAATGGCTATTTCTCCCATCCACAGGCCCTTTTGAACGTTTGCCTGCACTTTCCAGTGAATGCCTGACTCGCCACAGCCAATCAACTTTGCCTGATTGTGGCTGCCCGTCCCATCCGGGTTATCAATGCCAGCCACAAACAGGGCGCCATTGGGGTTAACCTCCACTTCCAGGTAGTTCCGGGGAACCTCAACCCCTCTGGCAACAAACACTTCAAATACCTCCTGCTGATAAAGCGGGTCATTGCAGGAACGATATCCGTTGTCGTTTATAAAGGGATTGTTCTCACACTGAAAACTCACCTGCAGGTTTTGCTGGTCATGGGCCAGGGAGATAAAGGTTTTCTCTTCACAAGGGCCACCGCCCACCGCATGAAACAGGGAGCCACCCGGGTTGAGCGGCTTCAAATCAGGGCCTGCATAAATCATTGGACACCCACAAACTGAAGAGAACTGGAGCTTATCAACCACCAAGGTATCACACTCCTTCAGGTTTGGCTCAGGCCGGAGGAATCGATTGTGGGTAGCAAAACCGGTTATCGGGATCATAAGCCGCCTTGATGATTTTCAGCTTTGCATAGTGGTCACCATAATAGGCGTGCCCGGAGTTCACCAGGTTGCTGTCACAATAATTGCAATATGCTCCCATGGAGGCCTCTGAAAAAAGCGACCGAACCGTTTCCACCCAGCGGATTCTTGAAGCCTCCCTGGCGGGAGCTTGCCAGGCCGAATACACCTGGACACTGCCGATCGCCTTTCGATGGGCATAGGCATTATAGTCATCCGGCATTATGGAGGAGCAACCATTCTGGTGGGCATCAAACACCACAAACGAACCATCCAGTTCACCCTGGAAAGCTGAAAACAATTGATGCGTTTCTCCATCCGTCAGGGGCCGTTTTAACAGGGCGGAGGACGCCTTAAAGCAGGAGGTATCTGACAAGTCATGCACCGGATTGTATTTCATATGCACCGGCTGGTTTTTTCCATCCAGCCCTCCCCAATGCTCAACGGCCTCAAGGCTGGATAATGTCCGGAACTCGATTGTGCGGGGTTCAACGCCGCGAAAAGCCTGTTGAACCATGAATTCCAAACGACTCTGGGGGCCATAAAACTGCCCAAAAGAAGACAACACATTACCGTCAGCTGTTGCAGTGAAACGCAGAAAGCAGGTCAATTCCCGGGGAGATTCCGCCACCAGCTCAAACCACTGACGGGTTATGGCTGCAACCCTCTCCTGATCCCAATCCCAGGTGAGTTTATAAATAGCCACGTCCTCAGCAGGAGCCAGCCTCATAAGAAAAGCAGTGATGACACCAAAGCTGCCTCCACCCGCCCCGCAACAGGCCCAGAACAAATCCGGCTGATGGTCGCTGTCAATGGTTTGCAGCTGCCCATCTGCGGTCACAATGCGAATCCCCTGGATATTGTCACAGGTGAGCCCAAGATAACGCCCGGAAAAACTGAAGCCTCCCCCGGTGGTCAGGCCTGCCATGCCCACCGTCGGACAGGAACCCGCCGGGATGGTTTTACCGTAATCGTTGTACAACGGCTGATAAACACCTTCATACATCAGAGCACCGGCGCCTATCCAGGCCTGACTCCTGCCTTTTACCGGCTCAATACCCTTGAGGGCACTCACATCGATAACGCAGGAATCCGGATCTCCCAGACTATAGCCTTCATAACTGTGTCTTCCCGAGCGGACCCTCAGGGATTTTCCGTCGCTGATGGCCCGCTTTAACGCCTGACCAACGTCCTGCTCTGAATCACAGAAGAAGATGGCTGCCGGCTGTGGATTAAACCTCCGGTTTATCCCCTGACGGGCACTGTCATAGTCAAAATCACCGGGCCTGACGATCCTCATGAATGCCTTTCCTGTGGACAACCAACAGGCTCTTGAAGATAGCCCCTGAAAAGCAGGACAACCAACAATCCCCCGCCTGAACCATAGCGACCAGTGAGCCCGGTTTACGAGCAAAAACTTTCCTTGCTTTACATCAACATGACTCACCACTCCCAAGTTTCGTTCTTCGCAAAAGTCGTAGATAAAGCCAGAACTGCCCGTGAAAATTCAGGAAATATTCAGGAGGACCATTTTCGTGACGTCACGAAAATGGTCGCAGTTGGCTCAAATGCACAGCGCCCCGTTGCGGATGTCATGCTGACCCGATACGCCTGCTATCTTATCGCCCAGAATGGCGCAAACCATCCGTTACACCAAGTGCATGATGAAATATGCAAAAAAAGACAGGGTAGTAATGTTCTCATTAACGTACTCACTGAAGGCGTGAGCATCCCATAGCAACAACATAGACTCAACCCCGCCTCAGCTCAGAACCCGAAGCCTTCACTTGCCAGGCGGGGCGCGGTTAAAAAGAGGTTTTATGTCACGATAGGGTTGGCTCAACGATTGCTGTAACACTGGCCTCCCCCACACCGGCTTCTTTCTGGGGGCAGGGATGGTGCTTATGCCAGTGTCGTGCAATCTGTTCCCGGGTGCAGAGCCATACCTTTTCCCGTGCCTGGACATAATCAAGAAAACGGGCCAGTGCTGCCGCCCGCCCCGGACGCCCCACCAGACGACAGTGAAGCCCTACTGACATCATCTTCGGCGCATTCTCTCCGTCTTCACGCCCCTCTTCATAAAGGGTGTCAAACGCATCTTTAAGGTACTGAAAAAACTGCTCCCCGCTATTGAAACCCTGGGCTGTAGCAAAGCGCATATCGTTACAGTCCAGGGTGTAAGGCACCACCAGCTGGGGTTTGCCAAAGCGGGTATCCCAGTAAGGCAGGTCATCTGCATAACTGTCTGCGTGATACAGAAAGCCCCCTTCTTCCA
Source organism: Endozoicomonas sp. Z74 (assembly GCF_057680865.1). Taxonomy (NCBI): domain Bacteria; kingdom Pseudomonadati; phylum Pseudomonadota; class Gammaproteobacteria; order Oceanospirillales; family Endozoicomonadaceae; genus Endozoicomonas; species Endozoicomonas sp. Z74. Next base: position 20,979 of record NZ_JBLYZI010000037.1, on the reverse strand, counting down.
CCACCAGCCGCTCGGTATTCGGGCTGCAACGACCGGTATACCAGCCTGCTGGACGCTGTCCCGTCACCTGGGTATGAATCCTGATCGCCTCCTGCATATGACGGCGCTCTTCTTCAATATCGTGAAACTGGTAGTCGATCCATCGATAGCCATGACTGGCAATTTCCCAGCCAGCCTCCTGCATGGCTTTCACCGCATCCGGATGACGGGCCATGGCCATGGCAACACCGTAGACAGTAACCGGGATATTTCTCTGGGTGAACAGACGGTGGAGACGCCAGAATCCCGCCCGGGAGCCATACTCGTAAATGGACTCCATGCTGATATGACGCATGCCCCGGTGAGCCGGTGCTCCAATAATTTCAGAAAGAAAGGCTTCCGAGGCCGGATCACCATGGAGAATATTATTCTCTCCCCCCTCCTCATAGTTGAGAACAAACTGGACGGCAATCCGACTGTTATCCGGCCAGCGGGGATGGGGAGGCCGGGGACCATACCCCACAAGGTCTCTGGGGTATCCGGCGCTGCTGAATTCCATAGGCCACTCCTGTTTTTTTTCTTTGCTCCAGATCAAACTATTGCCTGATCCATGCTTTTTATGGCATAAAAGCTCAACAATTTGACCAAATGGTCAATAAAGTGAGTCGTATTCTAACAGAATTCAATTCTTACTCAGAACCCTTTTACTGAGCACTGAAACTGAACAGCGACACTTTACCCGGAAGGAGTCCAGGCGACTCCGGAAAAAAAGAGCACGGAACAAGCAACGTGCCGTCAAAAGAAAACAACAATAACAGCGATTAACCACGGACTTTGGATGAACCATCAAACTCAATCAACCACTGAACAACTGGCTGAACTCTGGCAGCAGACCCGGATTGACCTGGCTGCCCGCGCCCTGGGCGGGGATGTACTCTCCTGCAGCGACGATTTCTTTGCTGAGAAAGACAACCTGCTGCTGGCCAGCGAGCCGGTGTTTCTTCCGGAAAAATACACGGCTTACGGCAAATGGATGGACGGCTGGGAGTCCCGCCGCCTCAGAGATGTGCCCGGAAAAGAGAGCCAGGACTGGGTTATCGTACGTCTGGCTGCCCCTGGGGAAGTAGAAGCCCTGGAAGTGGATACCCGCCACTTCAAGGGAAATGCGCCCGGTGCCGTCCAGCTTGAATACATCGTCAGTGACCAGGACCCCAATGAACAGAGTGCCTGGCAGCCCCTGACAGACCGGATAGAGGTAAAGCCGGACTTCAGAAATCTGATCACTCTTGACCAGCCCACCCGAGCCACTCATATCCGCCTGAGAATATTCCCTGATGGCGGCGTTGCCCGGTTGCGGGTTTATGGCAGGATCGAACTGGACCAACGCTATCGATTACCCGGTGAACCCCTGGACCTGGCAGCCCTGATGAACGGCGGCCGTTCCGTGGCCTGCAGCGACTCATTTTTCAGCCCGATGCAAAATCTGCTACTCCCGGGACGGGGAGCCGATATGCACAATGGCTGGGAAACCAAACGCCGACGCCAGGGCGGTCATGATTGGATGATGGTCAAACTGGCCAAACCCGGAACCATCCACCGGGTAGAAGTGGACACTTTGCACTTCAAGGGCAACTATCCGGATCGTTGCAGCCTTGAAGCCTGCTGCTTTGAAGGTGACGCTCCCGATGAAAAAACAAACTGGGTCACCCTGCTTCCCGAACAAAAACTCCACGCTCACCGTAACCATGCCTTTGTTGAAGAACTGGAAAACACCGGGCAGGCATACACCCACGTACGCCTCAATATTTTCCCGGATGGCGGGGTCTCAAGGCTTCGGGTAGTGGGTTTTGAGGACTCTGACCGTTTTAAGGAAAGCATTTAAGGAAAGGAAAGCATGACCCTGGAAGAACTGAATCAGTTGGAAGAAGCGTCAGCAAGGCGCTTCTTTCAGCAATGCTGCACCAGCGAGCGCTGGATCAATGCTATGACCTCTGCCCGGCCATTTACCAGCCAGGCCAATCTGCTACTGGCCGCAGACCTGTCCTGGTCCGAGTGTGGAAGAGATGACTTTCTTCAGGCCTTTGAGGGACATCCCAAAATAGGCGACGTCGGCAGTCTCAGGGCCAAATACGCCAACACCAGTGACATGGCAGGGCACGAGCAGTCGGGCACCACCGGTGCCAGTGAAGAGATCTTGAAAGCCCTGGCCGAAGGCAACCAGGCTTATGAAAACCGGTTTGGGTATATTTTTATCGTCTGCGCCACCGGTAAGTCCGCTGCCGAAATGCTGGCTCTGCTCCAGAGCCGGCTGCCCAACTCACCGGAAGATGAGCTGGAGATTGCGGCCGCGGAGCAACACAAAATCACCCGGATTCGCCTGAACAAACTGGTGAAGCAGGCGACCGTCGTAAAATAGCCAATGTCTAAGAAAGCTCTGAATCAGGAAGCCATCAATAATGACAGGTATCAGCACACACATTCTGGATACTGGCAATGGATCACCCGCCCAGGGTGTCCCCGTATCCCTTGAAAGGCAAATAGACGGCGACTGGATCATCGTTGGTCAGGGCATAACGAACGACGACGGACGGATACAAAACCTGACGAGCGATGAAGCCAACCTGGAACAGGGCGTTTACCGCCTGCAATTTGCCATCAAAGCGTATTTTCAACAGCAGGGACTCCAGTGTTTCTACCCGGAAGTCGTGGTCTGCTTTGAAGTCAGCGATAACCGGCATCACCATGTGCCTTTACTGCTGTCGGCCTATGGCTATTCCACCTATCGCGGCAGCTGATGCCCGGATCACTTTTCCAACACCGTGCACAGCTATGTCTCTAGCGTAAGAATGCTCATAGCGGAAAAATAAAAAAGAGAACAAGGCACATGGATACAGCACTACCGGTCCTGGCGCTCACCATTGAGCCCCTGACCAGAAAAAACTTTGCGCCTTTTGGTGATGTGGTTGAAGCACGTGATGAACCTCTGGTGATCAACCAGGGGCGTTGCTACAAATACAGCAACCTTACGTCCGTCAACACGGATGACACAGGCTATGCCACCGTCCACCTGTACAAGACATCTGCCATCCAGCACCCCTTCAAGCTCGTTCTTCTGGAACGCCACCCTCTGGGCAGCCAGACGTTTATGCCCCTGGAAAAACAGCGTTTTCTGATAGTGGTGGCGGAAGGCTCTCAATCCACTGAGGGCTCTCTACCCGCTGAAGGCTTTCAATCCGCTGAGGGCTCCAACACCCCGGACCTGACAACCCTTCGCTGTTTTCTGGCCAATGGCACCCAGGGCATTACCTACCATCCCGGAGTCTGGCACCACCCTCTCCTGTCCCTGGATACCGGCTCTGACTTCCTGGTGATTGACCGGGGTGGGCCCGGTGAAAACTGCGACGAAGTACCCATGCCCAATGACCGGGAATACATCGTGGAGGTGAGCGGACCATGAACACCAACCCCGTTGTCTGGAGAGCTTCGGTCCTCCACTTCCTTCAGGATCCGGGTCTGGCCCCCCCAGAGGAAGCCTGGGCTTTTTTTGAAGACGGTGCACTGCTGGTCGCGGAGGGTCACGTCCTGGCCTGCGGGCAGGCCAGCGATGTAATGAAAGACCTTCCACCAGGGTGTGAGATCCGGGAACTTCCCGGACGGCTTCTGGTTCCGGGGTTCGTAGACACCCATGTCCACTACCCTCAGATGGAAGTACTCGCCGGCTGTGGAGTGCAGCTGCTGGACTGGCTGAACCAGTATACCTTTCCCGCGGAAAAACAGTTTTCTGACCGCGATTACGCCGATGAGATCGCCGGATTTTTTCTGGACCAGTGCCTGAGTCATGGCACTACCACAGCCCTGGTGTTTGGCACTGTGAGCCCCACGTCAGTGGACGCCTTTTTTGCAGCGGCACAAAAGCGCAACCTGCGTATGATTGCCGGTAAAGTAATGATGGACCGCAATGCCCCGGAATATCTGCTGGACAACCCCCAGAGCAGCTATGAAGACTGCCAGTCCCTGATTCAACGATGGCATCATAAAGACCGCCTGGCCTATGCAGTCACCCCACGCTTTGCCCCCACATCCACTTCAGAGCAATTGAGCCTGGCAGGAAGACTGCTTCAGGAGCATGAAGGGCTGTACATGCACACTCATCTGTCTGAAAACACCCGAGAGGTGGAGTGGGTTCAGGAGCTGTTTCCATCCAGCAAAAATTACCTGGATGCCTATGACCAGCACGGCCTTCTGGGGCCAAGGTCTGTTTTCGCACACTCCATCCACCTGTGCGACCACAGCTGGGAACGAATGGGTGACTCCGGTTCATCCATAGCCTTCTGCCCGGGTTCCAACCTGTTTCTGGGCAGCGGCCTGTTTAACCTGGGCAGGGCAAAAGCCTGCGGCATCCCCACCGGTCTTGGCACCGATGTTGGGGGTGGGACCAACCTCTGCCTGCTCAATACCATGAAAGACGCTTACCAGGTATCTCAGTTGCGAGAGGAAACGATCTCCCCGCTTCAAGCCTTTTACCTGGCCACACTGGGTGGCGCGAGAGCCCTGCACCTGTCGGACCGGATTGGCAGTTTTCGCCCCGGTTGTGAAGCCGACTTCCTGGTGCTGAATCCAGCGGCCACCCCGCTACTGCATTTCCGATCAAAAAAAACAAGAACACTGGAAGAGTTACTGGGCGTATTGATGGTCATGGGTGACGACCGGGTCATCGAAAAAACCATCATCATGGGCCAGGAAACCGGTGGGGGGAATTAAACATGGAATCCTATCTTCAAGAATGGCTGAACCTGCTGTTTCGATGGCTGCACGTGACCGCGGGCATTGCCTGGATTGGCGCCTCTTTTTACTTTAACTGGCTGGAGGGCCGTCTGGAAAAAGCCCCGGCGGACAAAGCCAGAAAAGGCATCAAGGGGGAACTCTGGGCGGTTCATGGCGGCGGCTTCTACGAAGTCAACAAGTACCACCTGGCCCCGGAAAAGCTGCCCACCACGCTGCACTGGTTCAAGTGGGAAGCCTATGTGACCTGGCTCAGCGGCATGGGTCTGCTGGCCATCATTTATTACTGGGGTGCGGAAAGTTATCTGCTGGCTCCCCAGTCCTCTCTGACACCTCTGCAGGCCGTGGCCATCAGTGTTATCAGCCTGCTCAGTGCCTGGCTGATTTATGACCTTCTCTGCCGCTCGCCCCTGTTCAGACAGGAGACCCTGTTCAGCCTTATTCTGTTCTTACTGATTGTGTTTGCGGCCTGGGGGTATGCCCTGCTGTTCAGTGGTCGCGCCGCTTATATCCATGTGGGGGCGCTGATCGGTACCCTGATGGTTGGCAATGTCTTCCGGGTGATTATTCCCTCCCAGCGTCAACTGGTGACCGCCGCAGAAAAGGGTGATAAAACCTTTGACCCAGCTGTGGCACATCATGCCCTGCTGCGCTCAAGGCACAACAACTACTTCACGTTGCCCCTGCTGTTCATCATGATCAGTGGTCATTACGCCATGACCTATGGCAATGAGTGGAACTGGGCCATTCTGGCGGTACTGGCCGCGGCTTCCGTGCTGGTCCGTCATTTCTTCAACCGCCGTAACCAGGGAGCCGTTCTGAACTGGCTCTGGCCAGTGGCTGCCATCTTGATGCTGACGCTGGCGTTTATCATCCGTCCACAGATGGCTCCCCAGGTACCCGTGGCAGAGCAGCCCGCTTTCGATGAGAGCAAAATTGTCGAGATTGTCAGTGCCCGCTGCTCTACCTGCCATGGCGCACAACCTACCGATCCGCTGTTCCAGTCGCCTCCTGGCGGTCTGGTATTTGATGATTATCAGTCCATTGTCAGCAAGGCAGATAAGATCTACAGTCAGTCGGTTCAGACCCAGATTATGCCTCTGGCGAACCGTACCCAGATGACCGAAGAGGAACGCCAACTGCTGGGCCAGTGGTATCACCAGCTGACCTCTGAAGCGGAAAGGCCTGAGGCAGAAAAAGGGATTGAGTTAACCATGAAGTAAGGTTTGTCATGACCCCTCTGAAGGTTTCACTGTTTCTGATCAGCATCGGGCTGGCTTGCGCAGCGGCCTACCACTTCATCGGCACTTACGTTGATGAAGAAGGGGTTCTCCACGAACCCTTTGGCCTGATTCCCATTGGCTGGTTTTTCCTGCTGTCCGGCCTGGTGACCGGGCTGTTTTACCTGACCCGGGTGTTGATCCAGCGAATAGTGAAGTCGAAGAAACAGAGGGAAGAGTGAGAGCCTCAGAGATAAAGGCTCTCTGGCTGGGATTAAAGCTTGATGAAATGCTCGCGGTAATGACGCAACTCTTCGATGGACTCGCGAATATCTTCCAGCGCCAGATGAGTTCCTTTTTTGGTGAAATTTTCCAGCAATTCAGGCTTCCAGCGTCTGGCCAGCTCTTTCAGGGTACTGACATCCAGGTTGCGGTAGTGAAAGTAATTATGGAGATCCGGCATAAACCGGCACAGAAAGCGACGATCCTGGCCAATGGAGTTGCCACACATGGGAGACACGCCTTCATCCACAAAGCGCCGGATGAAGTCCAGAGTAATCTGTTCTGCCTCATTTTCGCCAATGGAGCTGTTTCGAACCCGCTCGGTTAACCCCGTGGCCCCATGGGTTTTCACACACCATTCATTCATCCCTGCCAGCACAGTCTCACTCTGGTGAACCGCCATCACAGGCCCCTCCTCCAGAACATTGAGCTGCCCATCGGTGACAATAGTGGCGATCTCCAGAATCCGGTCCTGTTCTGGGTCCAGGCCGGTCATTTCCAGGTCGATCCAGATGAGATTATCCGATTTAGCCATCAAACACCCGATGTTAGTACTGAATAAAGCCCACTGCCGACAGGGGTAAACCCTGAAAATAAGCGGTGAACGAGGAATAAGCTGACATTACAAGTCTACTTCATTCATAATTGCAGCGAAATCAGCACAATACAACTTTTATGCCCCCCTACTTTCCGCTGAAGAGATATTATGAGTAAGCGCACACTAACTCGCAGACAGAGCTGGCGCATACAGAAAATCCAGGACGAACGCATCGCCCGGGCCCGTAAGCGGGAACAGCAAATTGAACAGGAGCTCCAGGATAACCGCCTGGGGCCTGAGCAGAATGGTCTGGTGATTGCCCATTACGGGTCTCAGCTGGATATCGAACCCATTGGCAGTCCTGGCGAAACCTACCGCTGCCACCTGCGCACCAACCTCCCCCCCCTGGTGACTGGCGACAGAATCGTCTGGCGGCCTGCCAGCAGCAAGGATGACAGCCAGCAGCTGGGGGTTGTGGTTGCCCTGGATGAACGCAGCAGCCTGCTTTCCAGACCCGATGCCCGGGGTCAACTCAAACCCGTGGCGGCCAACATTGACTACATTGTGCTGGTGATCGCCCCGCTGCCCACCCCGCACACCAACCTGATTGATCGCTATCTGGTGGCATCCGAGGCGGTTGGGATTGAGCCTGTCATTCTGCTGAATAAGACAGACCTGCTGTCCGATGAGGACAACCGTCTGATTCTGGATGACATGCTGGCTAACTATGAACGTATCGGATACCGGGTGCTTAAGGCCTCGACCCGGACAGAAGATGGCCTGAAAGACCTTAAGGCACTGCTGAATGAACACACCAGTGTTTTTGTGGGTCAAAGTGGCGTTGGTAAATCGTCCCTGGTGAACGCCCTGTTACCCGGGGTGGATATCAAGGTGGGAGCGCTCTCCGAAGCCACCGGTAAAGGCACTCACACCACCACTGCAGCCAAACTCTTTCACTTTCCGGCGGGAGGCACGCTGATTGATTCTCCTGGAATCCGCGAATTTGGCCTCTGGCACATGGAGCCGGAAGAAGTCCTCAATGGATTTCGTGAGTTCCGCTCCTTTATCGGCTATTGCAAATTCCGGGACTGCAACCATGAACAGGAGCCCGGCTGTGCCATCCAGCAGGCCCTGCTCAATGGCGATATTCTGCAGGAACGTATGGACAGCTACCGCCATATTCTCAACTCCCTGGAGAAATCCTCGTTTTAAGGGGAGACACCTAAGGAAAGCCATCCCAGAGCTTCAATCAGAAAAACTGATCTACTCTCATTACTGTCATCGCGCTCAATCCGGCAGCAGTGGAGAAGTCAATGAGAGTATTTGCAGGCGGTATCATCACCGAAACCAACACCTTTTCGCCGGTGCCCACCGGCCTTGATGATTATGTAATATCAAGGCAGTGCCTGGATGATGCCCCTGTAGAAAGCCAGATACTGAATCGCCTCCAGAAACTGACCCAGGCCAGAGGCTGGACATTCTGCCCATCGTTCATGGCCGTTGCCGAGCCCGGGGGAATTACAACCCGGGGAGCCTACGAGCAGTTGCGCGATGAGCTGTTAAACGACCTGAAACAGCAGCTCCCGGTGGATTTTGTCCTGCTGCCCCTTCATGGGGCCATGGTGGCTGAAGGTTATGACGATTGTGAGGGCGATCTTGTGTCAAACGTCAGGGCCATTGTCGGCCCGGACATCCCTGTTGGTGTTGAGCTGGATCTGCATTGCCACCTGACGGAAACCCTGCTCAACCAGGCGGACCTGATTGCCATTTACCGTGAGTACCCTCACACCGATATTCTGCAAAGAGCTGAAGCACTCTTTGAGATGACCGCAGATATGGCCATGGGGAAAACACGCCCGGTAATGGCCATGCATGACTGCCGGACCATTAATCTGTACCCCACGCCCTTACAACCCATGAGAAGCATTGTTGACGGGCTTCTGGAAATAGAAAAGCGCCCGGGCATCCTGTCAGCAAACATCGGCCACGGCTTTCCCTGGGGTGACGTGGCAGACTGCGGCACCCGCACCCTGGTGATCACAGATGGTGACCGGGAGCTGGCCCAGACCACTGCCCGTGAAATTGGCGATACGCTCTTTGAGCATCGCCACCAGCTGCTGTTCAGCCCTCTTGGGCTGGATGAGGCCCTTGATAATTCATGGAGAAAACCTCACACAGGAAAACCCATTGTTATCGCAGATCAGTCAGACAATGCCGGGGGAGGCGCCCCCAGTGACTCCACCTTTGCCCTGGCCGCCATGCTGGAGAAAGGCTTCACCGACTGCGCGATTGGCATGATCTGGGATCCCCAGGTTGTGGATACGGCCAGGAAGGCTGGAGCTGGTGCCAGAATATCGGTTAGGCTGGGAGGAAAAACCGCGGCCTGTTCAGGACAGCCACTGGACCTTGATGTTACGGTCAGACAGGTAATCACCGGCTTTATTCAACCCTTCCCCCAGGAGAACGGTGAAGCCATTCCGGTACCTTGCGGCGATACCGTTTGTCTTGAGTGCCAGGGCATTGCCATCATTGTTAACAGCATCAGAACCCAGGTTTTCCATCCGGATATTTTTACCCGGTTCGGGCTGGATCTGGGCCCCATGAAACTGCTCGTGGTCAAATCCATTTTTCACTTTTACGCCGGGTTTGCTCCTGTTGCCGAAGAGATACTCCTGATGGGTGCTCCCGGCCCTCTGAATGCCCGGTTCACTGAAGTGCCTTATCAGAAAGCCAACCTTCATAAGTTTCCCTGGCTGGACAACCCCTTTCAATAACCATTAGTTAAAATGGACCCGGTAGACATTGCCTATACTCATCCAGGCAACTCAACGGGCCTGTCTCAAGCAATGATGAACTACCGAACCACCACACACCACCCGCGGCTTGGCCATGAAGTGTGCCGGGGAGAAAATCTGAACCACCTTACTGAAAGCCAGAGGCTGTCGCTTCGGCATACCTTATGGCAACACGGTGTCGTTTATGCCCGGAATCAGCACCTGAGTGCCCGCCAACTGGAACAGTTTGCCCATAAAACCTTTGGCCCCATGATGCTGGGAGATAACCGGTATCAGAACAACAAACCGGAACTGCCTGACGAACTGATCAGCAATCATGTTGCAGTGCTCGGCAACCCTCTGGGGCCAATGGAAAAGCCCGTTGAACAGGTGGCCTGGAAATGGCACCACGATAAAGATGCCTTGCCCCGCATTGATGGATTGAACATGAATGCGCTTTACATCGTCATGCTGCACGTTCATAAAGTTCCGGATCAGGACATGGACGGTAACCCCCACACCACAGAGTTTCTTGATCAGATTGAAGCCTGGCGCTCCTTTGAGCCAGATCGACAGGCTCAATTGAGAAAGATAAAGCTGAAACATTTCCCCCCGATGTTCAACCAGAAACAGGGTGAAGACGTTGCAACGGAATACCCTTCCAAAGCCCATCCTCTGGTCACCGAGCACGAACTGACCGCCAGAGAAGGCCTCTATATGGGGTCCGACACAGCCATCCCTTCAGGCATGGACAGCCAGCCTGAAAAAGCCAGTGAATTCTGGCATCAGCTTCTGGACGACGTATTGTCCAGATGTATTGTATACAGCCACCGCTGGCAGGAGGGCGATGTGGTTTTCTGGGATAACTCTCAGGTGATGCATCGCGGAACACCCTATGACTCCAGAAAATATCAACGCATCGGTCTTCGACTCGGTGTGGTGGCCCGGGAAGAGACGGCATTGAGGCATCAACCTGGTTAATGCACTGCTGAATTCACAATGAACTGACCCTGCTGTTTCCACTATTGCTTTCTCCTCCGCCCAGATCATATCCTTCCCGCCACCAATAACAATTTTCCGGGGTTTAATTTTGTGGATCGCAAGGATTTTCGGCAGCGACGTGACTTTCTGGTAGCACTTGGCCAGGCTCTCCATAAATTCGGGACACCAGCTTCCCGCCTTGAAACTCATATGCTAAATGTCTGTCACACTCTGGGGTTGGAAGGCTACTTTATTGTGTCCCCAACCCTGCTGACCGTGGTCCTGTGGGTTCCCGACTCACATAAACGACATAATTACCATATTAGAGTAAAGCCGGGTGACCTGGATCTTGGCGCTCTGGCAAAAACCGGAAAGCTGGTTGATCATGTCATCAGTGATCATTGCAGCATCTCTGAAGCCTCTGACCAGCTGCAGGCTATCCTCTCAAGCCCGGCTCCCTACAGCCTTAAGACAACTCTTTTTGCCTTTGGCATTACCAGCGCCGCCTTTACCATGCTGATTGGTTCCAACTGGGCAGAAGTATGGGTCTCATTTCTGGCAGGCCTGGTTGTGTTCGCCATGGTCTGCCTCCTGGAAAAATTCTCCTCCAGCACCGAGGCGCTGGATCCATTGGTTGCACTTTCTGCCGCTCTGTTTTCCGGATTTGCCAGTTACTGGTATCCCCAGATTAATGTGCCCCTGGTTGTCCTGTCTGGCATCATTGTATTTATTCCCGGCCTTTCCATTACACTGGCACTGAAAGATCTTGCAGCCCGTCACCTGATTTCAGGCACCAGCCGTTTAATGGACAGCCTGCTCTGTCTCTGTAAACTCTATTTTGGTTCGGCACTGGGAGGCGCTCTGGTTCATCTTGTATGGGTAAAGCCAGAAGTGGCTCCAGTGATAACGATACCAGGCTGGATGGACTGGGTTGCCATTCCCCTGCTCTCCCTGTCCTTGGTGATAGTCTTCAAAAACCGACTGCATGACCTTCCATGGAGCCTGCTCTGCTGCTTTCTTGCATACGGTGGCGCGCAATTTGGCTCAGAGTTTCTGGGTGAAGGGCTGGGGCCATTTCTTGGTGCATTTGTTGTCGGAATCTACAGCAATATCTGGTCTCGCATCACCAACACACCCTCTCTGGTCATTCTACTGCACGGTGTGGTACTTCTGGTTCCAGGCAGTAAGGCCTATATCGGTCTTGATCGTGTGGTTAATGGTGTCGCCTTTATCGACCTTCCCCAGATTGGCGTGCAGACCTTTATGATGTTTATGTCAATTTTGGCGGGCTTGATCTTTACCCACCTGCTACTGCCCCCCAGAAAGGCTTTGTAACATTCAGTATGACATCGCCTTGTGCGCGGCAATATCCCTGCTTACGGGAATTACAGTACAATGCGCTCAAGACCAACCAGGCAGTCCCTGAACATGACAGACAATAACAACTTACCCCTGATCCTTGAGCCAAAAGAGCTTGAACCTTTGCTGGGCAGCGAAAACCTGCTGATTATTGACCTGTGCAACCCTCAGCTTTACAGGCAGCTGCATGTCCCCGGCGCCATTAATGTTCTGCCTCAACGCCTGGTTTCAGGGGTTCAGCCTGCCAGTGGCAAACTGCCCCCCCTTGAACAGCTGGAAGCGCTTTTTGGCGAGCTGGGCTACACCGGTAATGAGCACATTGTCGTTTATGACGATGAGGGAGGAGGCTGGGCTGGCCGCTTTATCTGGACCCTTGATGTCATCGGGCATAAACGATACTCCTACCTGAACGGTGGTATTCATGCCTGGCTGAAAGAAGGCCATCCCACTGAGTCAACACCCAACCAGGGGATAAACCGTGAGATAACACTGGAACTGGATCACTCCGTAATCGCCACCAGTGGCTTTATCATGGACAACCTGAACAATGACCAGGTTCGAATCTGGGATGCCCGGTCACCGGCCGAGTACCGGGGGGAGAGCGCCTTTGCCATGAAAGCCGGACATATTCCGGGCGCTATCAACTTTGAGTGGACCCAGGCCATGGATCCTGAGAAAAACTACCGGATCCGGGAAGGGCTTGAGGAAGAGCTGGAAAGTTTGGGAATCAAGGCAGAGCACCAGGTCATCACCCACTGCCAGACCCACCATCGTTCCGGCTTCACTTATCTGGTGGCCAAAGCGCTGGGCTTTCCCGATGTTAAAGCCTATGACGGCTCCTGGTCAGAGTGGGGGAATCTTCCGGAAACCCCCGTAGCGACCTGAACGCCTTTTTTATACGGCAGAATAAGCTCGCCAGGTCTTGTCAGGCGAGCTTATTGATACCTGTGCCAGGCCATCAATGCTGATAAGGCATTCTGATTCGATGGGGAACCCCATAGCTCTTATGCCAGCTTGAATCTCTGGGATCAAATATCCCGGCTCTTTTGCCCCAGGCTGGGTGATCTCGCAACTGTTCAGTAACCCTGCTTTCCAGCAGATCGCCCAGGGCAAGCAATAAGTATTCACTGTCTCTGCCCCCCCACAACTGAAGCCCCACTGGAAGGTTGTTTTTATCAAAACCACAGTGAACCGTTACCCGGGGTTCTCCCGTCAGGTTTGCAGGGGAAGTATAACCAGACATTTTGTATGCCTTGGTCAGATTCAGCTCACCATCAACATCCCAGGAAGGTTCAATTTCCGGGGCTGTCGACATTGCTGTAGGCGTAGCAATAACATCAAACCGGGAGAAGATATTTTTCTCCATATGATCAATCATTACTTTTTGATTGTCCTTTGCCCTCCCAACATGGCTCTCACTCAACGCTTCTCCCATCAGCAGGGCAAGTCGGGTTTCTGCAGGCAAATTATAATAGCCGATGTACTTTCCATTCCCTATGGCTTCTCCACGACCGAAAAGGATGATATGAGTTGCCCAAAGGCGCTTTCTGTAATCATCGGGCAAAACTTTCATGGGCATGATCGGGCTTTGAGCACCCAGCTCATCCTCCAATGCCTGAGCTAAGGAATCCAGGCAACCCAGAGAAATGTCGGCAACCTCTTCAGTTGCCTTGAAAAACGCTTTATCGATGCCAATTCTGATGTTTTTCATCGTTTCCCTGACAGATACTGTTGGCTTTTTACGGGCAGCAATTTTGTAACCCACTTCAATATCCTTAAAGCTGGTTCCAATCAGCCCAATGGAAACCAGGCCTTTTGCAGGATTATCGTATTTGGCCACGGTTATTTTATCTTCGGATGGCTTAAGACCTGGTAATCCATTATTCATGGCCGGGATTGACACAGAGCCCCCACCATCGGTACCCAGCGCCAAAGGTCCTGCCTTCATGGCAACAAAAACTGCAGAGCCGCTGGACGACCCACCAGGGACATGATTCTTACTGAATATATTGGATAACCTGGGATAGAAAGGGTTCAAGCCGGTGGCACCGAGACCAAAAATATGTTGATTGCTTTTTCCCAACACCACAACACCGGCTTCCACCATTCGGGTAACCACTTCAGACTGGGAATTTTTATCGTGAACGACCAATTCTGTACTAATGTTCATTTTGACCGGATCCAGACCCGAGGATGTGGTGTACCCCTCCACATTAATTTCATCCTTTACAACAATAGGCACCCCTTCCAATGGCCGGATGATCTTTAATCGCTGGCACTCTTCAATCATTTCATCAATAGAGATATCCGAGTCTTCATGATCAAGCACCGGGGATAAATGGGCTTTACACTCTGACCATCTATTGTCCGATTCATGGGCCTGCTGTAAAGCAATAGTATCTCCACCAAGCCGTTTAATCACTGTATCCTTCAGATGCTCCGGGATGCCGCCCTGTTCCTGCCCCATCCATGATAAAACGCCTTTGACAATCCGGCTTGGTGTAGTCTCACCAGAAATATACAGTCGATGAAGCTCTTTCACCCCCCCATGGTCAAACTCACCCTTTATTTGTCCGTCATTCACTGAATTCGGGTCATAGTCGCTCTCATAAGCTCCTCGTTTGATGCCATCAACTTCCTGGTTCAAAGCTGCCAATTTCTGAGGCTCAAATGGCTCTGGATCATCGGGCAAGATCCCACTGTCAGAGAGCGTGGAAACAACTATAAAATTTCTAAAATCAGCATTATCAAGATTCATGGACTCCAGAACCCATCGCATCCCGAGAGATTCCAGAGCATCGGTAACCTTTTTAGTGTTAGCCACTCCCATACCCCAAGAAACTACCCCTCCAGCTGAAAGCACATTTCCAGACAGGTTCATGGCACTTTTTAACCATTCCGGAACATAGTCGTCATCAATATACTCTTCTTTCAATGTATTGCTGAACTGAGAGATTTCTGGATTTGAAAAGCCCGCTGCATAACTGGAAACCAGTATACAAGAGGCCATAAAGCAACTTAGGCAGTTGATTTTCATTGTGTAAACATCCTGGGAAAAAGGGATCACTATTTTTAGTTTCAGCCAATAATGAATACCGGAAGAAACAATCGCTTAATTCCATAAGACAGACACTAACTGGATTAGTTCCCTCTGCATGCATTGATGATTTCCAATAAAACAGGTTTCAGAAAACGAACACATTATTAAAGCCATTTTAAAGCTATTTATGCTGAATCAGGCAGGTGCTTACGGTAGGTAGAATTCGTCAACGTCCCCTGTGCATCCCATTCAGGACAGGCATCGTAAATCAACGGTCAAAACATGATGTCTAAGGCATATCCTCACGTCTGAATTCAGGTAGAATACCCACCACCATCAAGCCCAATAACAGGACAGCTCCTTACCGTGAAAGACAAACTGTTCGCTGCCATCCAGTATGGATTGCCCCACCACCTGATCTCACGGGCTGTGCACTACTTTGTGGAATGCCAGACCCCCTGGGTCAAAAACAATCTGATCCAGTGGATCATCCGGCACTACGATGTGGACATGAGCGAAGCCCGGCGGGAAAAGGCTGAAGAGTATCGCCACTTTAATGACTTTTTTACCCGTCTGCTGAAAGACGGAGCCCGCCCGGTGCCAACGGATCCAGAGCTCATCGTCAGCCCTGCCGATGGTGCCATCAGCCAGATCGGCGAGATCAACAACGGCCGGATTTTCCAGGCCAAGGGTCATGACTACAGCCTGATCGAATTACTGGGCGGCAATGTGGAGCTGGGCCAGGAGTTTATGAGCGGAAAGTTCGCCACTATTTACCTGTCCCCCAGGGATTACCATCGGGTTCACACCCCTGCAGCCGGTACGCTGCGCAAAATGATTCATGTTCCGGGCCGCCTCTTCTCGGTCAACCAGGGCACCGTGGAAAATATCCCCAATCTGTTTGCCCGCAATGAGCGGGTAGTGAGCATCTTTGATACGAGCTATGGCCCCATGGCAGTAATCATGGTGGGTGCCATCAATGTCGCCAGTATCGAAACCGTCTGGGCAGGCCTGGTAACGCCTCAACGGGGCCAGGTAGCAGAAACCCACTATGGCGCAGCCAGTCAACCCGTTCAGCTGGCACGGGCGGACGAAATGGGTCGCTTCAAGCTGGGTTCCACCGCTATCGTGCTGTTTGGTAAACAGCAAGTGGAGTGGCTGGACAACTGGCAACCCGGCATGCCCATCAAAATGGGTGAGGCTCTGGCTCGTAAGTACACGGGGATTAAAGAGCCTTCAGCGGGTGAAAAGCCTTCAGACGATTTGGATACCTCAAGCCCTCAGTCACTTTCCGACGAAACAGAAACCGGGGAACAGGAATGACCATTAAGCTCGGCATTGTGATGGACCCGATCGACGCCATCAATTACAAAAAAGACAGCTCCCTGGCCATGCTGCTGGCCGCCAGCCATAAAGGCTGGGAACTCTTTTATATGGAACAGGCCGACCTTTACCAGAAAGAAGGGGTAGCCATGGGCAGTGTCCAGCCTCTGACCGTGAGGGCCAATCCCGATGACTGGTTCAGCCTGGGTGATCGTACAGAGATGCCCCTGGAGTCACTGAATGTCATCCTGATGCGTAAAGACCCACCGTTCGATATGGAGTTCATCTACAGCACTTACCTGCTGGAACAGGCTGAAGCTGCAGGAACTCTGGTGGTCAATAAGCCCCAGAGCATCCGTGACTGCAACGAAAAAATGTTTGCTACTCTTTTTCCCCAGTGCACCCCTCCCGTTATGGTCTCCCGAAGCCCACGGCTGTTAAGAGAGTTCGCAGCTGAAAACGGAGACGTTGTGCTCAAACCTCTGGATGGCATGGGCGGTGCGTCTATTTTCCGGACGCACCCGGAAGACCCCAACCTAAGTGTGATCATCGAAACCCTGACGGATATGGGCCAGCGCCAAGCCATGGTCCAGAAGTTTATTCCGGACATCACCGCCGGTGACAAACGCATTCTGATGATTGATGGTGAGCCTGTGCCTTATTGCCTGGCCCGTATTCCGGCCAAAGGGGAGCTCCGTGGCAATCTGGCAGCCGGAGGCAGTGGCGAAGGGCGGCCTCTCAGTGAACGGGATCGATGGATTGCCAGTCAGGTGGGCCCAGTGCTGCGGGAAAAAGGGCTGCTGTTTGTGGGACTGGATGTCATCGGTGATTATCTCACAGAAATCAACGTCACCTCTCCCACCTGCATCCGGGAGCTGGATAACCAGTTTAATCTCGATATCGGTGGCCAGCTGATGGATGCCATTGAGAAAAAGCTCACGGCTTGAGCTTCATCCGTGCACAATCCAGTGCAATAAAGGCATAATAGGAGGCGAAGCCTCCTGTTATCACCCGGCAAAGGACAGTCGTACCCATCAAGCCATGACCCAACCATCACCCGTTTCCTCCGCCGACCGTTTGGGCTTTACCCTGTTTATGGCCGCAGCCCTTCATGCCGTCGTGGTCCTTGGCATCACCTTCGGGATCAGCAACAAGCCAGCCCCACCTCCGACTCTGGAGGTCACCCTGGCCACTTACCAGAGCAAAGAGCGTCCCAAAGAGATTGACTACCTGGCACAGATTAACCAGCAAGGCAGCGGCACACTGGATAAAAAAGCCCTGCCTTCCAGTGACCAGCAGGCTCAGTTCCAGGATGACCGAATCAATGAGGTACAGCCCAAATCCCAAACCGCGGCTCAACCCAGGCAGCTAAAACCTCAACTGGCCGAAGTGACGACCCAGGCCAAATCAGAACGAAAAGCGTCAGTGGTGACCAAAGAGCATAAGCAAACGCCGGAAGCCGTTGAGCAGGACAAACCCCGTAAACACATTGATCTGAAAAATGAAGTGGCCAGCCTGGAAGCCCTGTTCAACCGCCAGCGTCAGGAATACGCCAAGCGTCCCAGAACCAAACGCCTGACCGCAGCGGCCACAGGCCAGGCGGAAGGCGCCCAGTACAAAGAGGCCTGGCGCCAGAAAGTAGAGAGAGTGGGTAACCTGAACTATCCCGCGAAGGCCCGTCGGTATCAGATTTATGGAGAACTGAGGCTGGTGGTGACCATCAACCGGGACGGAACCCTCTCCGATGTTGAAATACTGGACTCATCCGGTTTTAAGGTGCTTGACGACGCCGCTATACGCATCGTAAAACTGGCCGCGCCCTTTGCCCCCTTTGACGAAACCCTCAAGAACTATGACCGGGTTGAGATCATCCGCACCTGGCGCTTTGAGAAAGGTGACCGGCTGTTCAGCCAATAGTTCAGGCCCCCTGAGAAAGCACCGGAACCACCGGAAGGCTGCAAATCCGGCTTGCTATCAGGGGGGTTTACCTTAATACTGCCGCTATGAGCAGTATTCCGTTTCAAAACCTCAAAAGCCACTTCCTGATCGCCATGCCCAGTATGGCCGATCCCTCTTTTGCTGAAACGCTGACCCTGATCTGTGAACACAGCCCAAAAGGGGCGCTTGGTATTATCGTCAACCGCCCCAGCAGCCTGCAAATCGGGGAAATTTTCCGGCAGGTAGGCATCAGTGGGCACAACACCAAAAAGCGCAGTCATCATGCAGTCTATTCCGGAGGCCCGGTTTCCCAGGAAAGGGGCTTTGTCCTGAACACCGGGGAGTTTGAATGGGACTCAAGCCTTGATATCTGCCAGGGGCTACAGCTGGTCACCTCCACGGATATTCTGATAGCCATGGCCGATGACAAAGGACCCAACCACTCCCTGGTGGCTCTGGGTTATGCTGGCTGGGGAGCTGGCCAGCTGGAAAAGGAGTTATCAGAAAACGCCTGGCTGACCTGTGAGGCCGATCCTGCCATTATCTTTGAAACCCCCTACCACCTCCGACTCAACGCTGCCGCCAACACCCTGGGGATAAACCTTCAATTGATCTCGGATCAGGTGGGTCATGCCTGATATACTGATCCGCTCCTGTTCAAACACCCCTTTTTCCATACAGCGGCTCTATGACTGAAAAAAAACTGAACACCCTGCTGGGCTTTGATTTTGGCACACGCAATATTGGTATTGCCGTGGGTCAGGTGATCACCCGAACCGCAACAGCCCTGCCTGCCCTGAAAGCCAAAGACGGTATTCCTGACTGGCACCAGGTGGAAAAGGTGATTGAGGAGTGGCAACCAGATGCCGTTGTAGTTGGCATTCCCCTCAATATGGATGGCACAGAGTCCAACATGTCCCGCCGTGCCCGGAAATTCGGCAAACGCCTTCATGGGCGCTTCAACCTCCCGTTCTATGAGGCAGATGAGCGACTGACGTCTTTTGAAGCCAAGGAATGGGCAGGACGACTGGGGCATAAAGGACACTATGGCTCCAATCCAGTGGATGCCATGGCGGCACAGATCATTCTGGAAGCCTGGTTGAATGATGAAAGCAATCTGCAATTGTTAGGAATTACTGACGATTGATGCGCAGAATGATGGAATCAAAATACTACAAACACAACGTAGGCTACACAATAACAGTCTACGTTAAGCTCTAATAAATAGCCGATGACAAATATCAGAAAGCCTATATTTACCATCAAACATTTCGAACATCCGCTTTATCATTATTAGCCATACAAAAACCAAACCAGAAAATTGTTAATCTAAAAAACAGAAATTGCTAAAAATAAAACTCACTCCCTTCCAGAATATAAAACAAAAAATACAAAACAAATAAATATCATAAAAAGTCAGCACTGCTCATTCAGGCCACCTACAATGGTTCGGGCTTAGCTATAAGACATGTACATCATTGGCAATAGCTAAGAAAGCGTATAAATATTAAACCTTTAACGGAAGATTTGAAATGAAGCACATTCGATTAATTCTACCTTTTTTTCTTATCAGTATCGCGTTGAGTAGCCCTTCAAACTCTCAAACTGGCGTGGCTTATTCTCAGGAAACAGAGAATAAGAGCAACGACCTTCAAACTGAAGAAGAAGCGAGCTACGAAGAAACTGCTATTGATTATGCTCAGGAAATGAGAGAGAGGGACAAGCGCTTTTTTCCTGGAATAGGGGGGAGCATTGATAAAAAAAACACATACAATAAAAAACTATCAAACTGTCGAGAAATGATACACCAGGGAGCAGCACACCTATATCAAGTAGAAGAAGCAATAGAACAACTAACTACTATAATAGCGGATCAGGGAATAGAGTTAAGCAGCAAAGACGGTGATTGGGAAAAACGTATTCGAGAAAAAGTAAAAGGGAGTGATCGCTATGCTTTGTCCTACTACATGGACGCAAAAGTTGAAATAGCCCGTCAAATAGGCGGTTACATCAGAAATGTTTCTGAAAATCCAAATTTAACTCCTGATGAAGAAGAACGTTACCTTAATCATTTAAAGCGAGAAATAAATAAAATCATTGACAGAAAAGCACTCTTTTTTGAAGGGGCAACTTTAGATTTCTGCTCACGTGCTACGGATTTCCAGTCTCAGGAGCTGATGTATAGAAAACAGCAATGTCGAGAGGCGATGAGATACACATTTGATTTTGAAGCGAAAACTTTAGATTTATGCTCAAGTGCTATGGATGACCAGACTCAGAAGCAGATGGATAAAAAACAGCAATGTCGACAGTTGTTCTACACACTTGAAGGGAGAAGCAGCTCATTCCCTTTTGGGCTTGATAATATAGACACGCTTATTTTGTGCACTCCTAAACTTTGACACTACTGTTACCAAAATAAGCCTTCCATAGAATCCCCCCTCACCCCATTGAGGGGGGCTGGTCAAGGTTTACCCTTCAATAAACCCCATCATGCTGAATCGTCAGCTTACTGGACTTTTCAGACAGATAATCACCATCCAACTCAGAACCCAGTTTGATCATCAATCTCAGGTCATTGGATAAGTTCCTATGACAAAGCGTATCTTCTGGGCCACCTCATAATAGGCGGTATTGGCGCTGTTCAAATTAAGTGTTGCTCTACCCAATGTATAGAAACTTGATCTAAAAAAGCCTCCTCTGAGAAGAGTTGAGTTTTAAGAAACCTTTTCCACCCGAGGTAACGAGACAGGTATTTTGTTG
>NZ_JBLYZI010000036.1:0-48565 GCF_057680865.1 Endozoicomonas sp. Z74 | reverse complement strand
TGATTAGTATGAATCATAAGGGTTACCTTTTTACGATTTAGATTTCAGTGATTTCACCCTCTATCTAAATCGGTAACCCTTCCCTTTTTTGAAGAGGGAATTGTCAGATCAGATCTGAACTAATGCACATAATCATCAACTTCAACCTCACCTTCATCCTCGCCCTCTCTTTCGTTTAATTCCTCTTTACTGTCCTTAACTCCTTTCGGGTCCGCTTGGCCTTTTTGGCCTTTGGTGCCCGCTTCGCCTTTAAGATCTTGTTGGCCTTTGGTGCCCGCTTCGCCTTTAAGATCTTGTTGGCCTTTGGTGCCGGCTTCGCCTTTAAGATCTTTTTGGCCTTTGGTGCCGGCTTCGCCTTTAAGATCTTGTCGGCCTTTGGTGCCGGCTTCGCCTTTAAGATCTTGTTGGCCTTTGGTGCCCGCTGCGCCTTTAAGATCTTGTTGGCCTTTGGTGCCCGCTGCGCCTTTAAGATCTTGTTGGCCTTTGGTGCCCGCTTCGCCTTTCAGATCTTGTTGGCCTTTGGTGCCGGCTTCGCCTTTAAGATCTTGTTGACCTTTGGTGCCCGCTGCGCCTTTAAGATCTTGTTGACCTTTGGTGCCCGCTGCGCCTTTAAGATCTTGTTGACCTTTGGTGCCGGCTTCGCCTTTAAGATCTTGTTGACCTTTGGTGCCCGCTTCGGCTTTAAGATCTTGTTGGCCTTTGGTGCCGGCTTCGCCTTTAAGATCTTGTTGGCCTTTGGTGCCCGCTTCGCCTTTAAGATCTTGTTGGCCTTTGGTGCCCGCTTCGCCTTTAAGGTCTTGTTGACCTTTGGTGCCCGCTTCGCCTTTAAGGTCTTGTTGACCTTTGGTGCCCGCTTCGCCTTTAAGATCTTGTTGACCTTTGGTGCCGGCTTCGCCTTTAAGATCTTGTTGGCCTTTGGTGCCGGCTTCGCCTTTAAGGTCTTGTTGACCTTTGGTGCCCGCTTCGCCTTTAAGATCTTGTTGACCTTTGGTGCCGGCTTCGCCTTTAAGATCTTGTTGGCCTTTGGTGCCCGCTTCGCCTTTAAGGTCTTGTCGGTCTTTGGTGTCAGCTTCGTCTTTAGAGGCTTTCTGGCCTCTGGCATCGGCAGCAGATTTCCCTTTGCTGCTGGTGTCGTCCTGATCACCAGAAGTTGATACACCTTTGTTGACGGCAGAGTCTAGCTCAACAGGACCAGCTTTATACGGGTATGGGATGTTGCTCTTAACTGAGACTTTACCCGAGCTGTCAACATGAATGGTAAAATCCAAGCCTGTATTGGTATAGCCTAAATTATAACCGGGACCCAGATGGGTAACTTCTTCAATAAGGTTCACGTAAATGAAAGCAGTTGCAACGTTGATTGTCTGCTGTTCAAGGGGGAGATCGGTTACTTCAGCCACGTAAAAGTTTTTCAATTTACTCCAGTCGTATAGATCATCTCTTGTTGGTTCACCTTCTTCCTCACTCACGGAGGATCCGATATAGGCCCTCTTGCTATTTGCTGCAATGAAGATGGATACTTTTTCCCATGTTTGACTCTCATGCTCTGCCAAGTGAGGGATTGCCCGACAGTATAGATAGAGATTTTCCTCAATATCAGTCAACCCGCAAAACTCTACTTTAAAGACGGGAGGGATTTCATGAGAGGACATTACTTCAAACGTTTTATCGACAGGGTATGCTTTCATGGGAAGAAGAGTAATGGCCACTAGCTGCCCATCAAGAACTCTAAGCTCCCTTTGCAGCGACCCTTTTTGTGTTCTGTTTTCCAAATAATTAATCAAGTCGAAAGCAGGGGGGAGCTCCACTTTCTGTCCATCTTTGTCATAAATCAAATGAATTTTGTAATTCTTATCAGCTAAAGCATCTTCAAGCTTTTTGGAGTGTTTCAGGCCAGTGGTACTAGGCCTATAAAATTCATAAGAGAAAGAGCCCAGCCTACCCCCCTCGACAACAACTTTTGTTCGGGGGGGTTCTTCTTGATCGGCTGTGGATTTCGTTGGTCTATCGAGAAATGTAATGCGGCTTTGATAGTCACTTGCTTTTTTAACTTCATCTTTTCTAACATCTGCCGTTTTTTCCATTTTTTCTGTTGATTCGTAAAAATCTACCCCTAATGATTTGTACACCTGTGAGCCGGTGTTTATCTTAATGCACACTTGTTGGGTTGTCGGATCCTCCTCTCCTTCCGGGCAATCAAGTAAAACAGGTCGTTCTGACAACTGGTTTAAGGCCAGGGCGAAAGGCATGTGGGTGATTATTACAGCAGATACAAATAGTCGTTTATATAAATCGTACATGGTAAATTAAACCGTATTGGTTAATGGTACAGATGACACAGTTACAGGAATGTAATTGTGTAATGGGTGACAAAGGAAAGCATGGGATATAAATAGACTGAGACGAGAAAAAATCAAGATGTATTTTTCTTGCTTTGTTTTCTTTTTGTTTTTGTAGATTTCTTTAACTTGGGAGAATGAACTGTTTTGTTGAAATTTATCAGGGAAGAGGGGTATGACTTTCTGTTTTTTTTATGCGACACATGCCTATAGGCTGCGGTTTGATACAGGATGCTTATTTCATAGTTGCATCCTGGTCAAGGAGCCGGTTAGGTCCTGTGGTTATGGCATTACCCGATTCCGACAGTTTGGTGCCGTTTACTGGATCGTTGTTCCAGATAAACGGCTTGCGGTAGGGGGAGGTGTTTTTTAATCTGCCCCCCCCCAAAAAAAACTCAAAGGCCATAGCATGGCCGTTGGTTCAGGCATTGTGGAATTCCCTGTCGCCCGGTGTGTTGTTCAGGAGTTTTTTTCCTTGAATTCGCAAAGGTCTTCGATCAGGCAGCTACCACATTGTGGCTTGCGGGCCTTGCAGACGTAACGTCCATGGAGTATCAGCCAGTGGTGGGCATCCATAAGGAACTCTTTGGGGACCAGCCGTAACAGTCGTTTTTCCACTTCGACGACATCTTTTCCCGGAGCAATACCGGTTCGGTTGGATACCCGGAAAATATGAGTATCCACTGCCATAGTGGGTTGGTTAAAGGCGGTATTTAATACAACATTGGCCGTTTTTCTGCCGACGCCGGGCAGTGCTTCCAGGTCTTTGCGGTTATCCGGAACCTCACTGTTGTGCTGCTCAATCAGCATCTGACAGGTTTTGATGACATTTTCCGCCTTGGCGTTAAACAGCCCGATGGTTTTGATGTACTCTTTGAGGCCGTCAACGCCCAGGGCAAGAATAGCTTCCGGGGTATTGGCAACGGGGTAAAGTTTGTCGGTGGCCTTGTTGACCCCCACATCGGTGGCCTGGGCAGAGAGGATTACTGCCACCAGTAGTTCAAAAGGGCTGCTGTAATTAAGCTCGGTGGTTGGGTTGGGGTTCTGATCCCGGAGGCGGGTGAAAATCTGTGTGCGTTTTTCCTTGTTCATGCCCTGGGCATTCCTGGCTATATCAAACCTGGCGGCAATACTAGCAGCCTGTCGGGCTTACGACAATTTCGGCCTAAAATCCAGAAAGAACGGCCTAATTTTCCGATGAATTCGATTAAATAGACAGGCTATTCGCACGAATCCATCGGAAAATTTGACTCGTCCTACTGAATTTTATGCTCGAAAGCATAAGCCCGACAGGCTGCTAGCACGGCTGGGTGCTGCAGTCTTCGGGTGTTTCAGTGTGGGGTTACTCTTCGGATGCTGCTCTGTTCGCCTGGGAGAGAGGGGTACCCTGTTCAATTAAGCTGAAGATATCAGCCAGCTCTTCAGCCGTATCCAGCATCATCTGATGGTATTGCTCAAGGGTAGGCACATCGTTGCCCCACACGGTTTTAGCGCCATCGTATGTCAGGCTTTTGCCCGGGGTTCCGACACCCTTGCAGTCTGCAGTATTACCAACAATATGGTTGGGGCCGGTTAGAATCGCGTGATCGGTTATCACCCGATCCTTAAAGTCCAGACTGAACTGTTTTCGGTCCGATTCGATGCGATGAATAATAGGAGGGATTTCTGTTGCTTCTCCTCCCACCATGGTGGTGGGGAAAAAGGTGTCCTGTTGCAGTGCCGGGTCTGCACCCAGCTCCTTGATGGTTTCGATATTTCCCTCGGTCACAGGAACCATCAGAAGCATGGTATCACGATAACCATCAAGCTCAGTGGATGTGGCATTTTTATGAAGCTGGTCGGAAATTGGACGGCCCCAGGTTACATGACCACTGGGCACTACCAGGGCAAGGTGGTGCTTATCCAGAATTTCCTGAACCCCGGGTTTCAGGGTGCGTGTACCCGGCGGGGGGGGATCATCAAACAGGCAGAGATTAGCATCACCGGTAATGGCAAGGTCTTCATAAGGTCTTCCTTTATCCCGGTTATGGGTGACATAGGCTTCAATACGGCGGGCAAACTCCCCACTTTCCAGTTGTGAGGCAATTTTCTCATCCCTGGCCTCCATTTCCACGGAGGCGCCATGAAAGGAGTAGGTTCCGTCAGAGAAGGCCACTGAATCTTTCAAGCTTCCCCCGTTGGCACTCTGAATGTCTAACTCCACATGAACTTTGGAGTCTTTACCCAGGTTGGATAATGAAATGTCGGGAATATTGGTGGTATTTCGGATGGTACCCGGTTCTTTATCAATGTTTTCCAGTTCCGCTTCGGTTTCGTTGCCACTGGCTCCTTTATAGGTAGACTCCACTGCCACCACCTTTTTCTGGCTGCGAGTGACTTCCCCCTGGGGGTTGTTAGAGTCAATGGCATTGGTGCCATCATAAATCTGGCCATCACGAAAATCGGTGATGGTTTTGTCCATATGCTGAACAAACTGTTTCAGTTCCGGGGACTGATGATGACCGCCCCCGGGCTGCAGGCAGAGAGCCTCTGCCAGCATTTGCAGCTTATAGGTATCGCCCTTGCTCATTCTTTGCCAGGCAAACTTCAGCTTGGCCTCCATATTGGATCTCAAGGTGTCTTTGTGTTCTGGTGTCGCGGTTTGCTCCCAGGCGGACTCCATGCGATCCATGAGGAGGGAAAGGTTGGAGTTTTTGTCTTCCAGGAGTTCCTGAAATTGTGTTTCCGCTGTTTTTGCAAGGTATGGCCCACCAAAAAGGTAGTCAACCGCTTTTTGGGGCTGCTGTTTCATTGATTTCAAAGCCTGGTTCCAAACGGCGAATTGCTCCTTTGGAAAGGCGGGCTGCTCAATTCCCGCAGGTGTGTCATTGGAAATTGTCAGGGTGCTATGGTCGGTTTTCAGCTGTTTGGAAGAAGACACCGTCTTGTCATCCATAGACCGGTGGTTGCTACTGCGTTTTTTGGCTCTGGCCTTTTGGTGATGAGGCGTCTGGGCTGTTTCAGGGCGGCGGCTTCTTTTAGCCGTTTTGAGACGGCGTTTTCGGGCCGTTTTTGCTCTTTTGGCCAGGGGAGGGGCATTTTCTTTGTTTTCATTGTCTGATGCGGGGGCTGCTCGTTTTCTGTTTTCAGGCGCCGGGAGCTGGTTTTTGACCGCCACAGGAGCGACAGTCATTTGTCCCAATGGTTTATTTCCGGGTGGTGAGTCAGAAGATTGGCTTTGGCTGATGACCTGTTTTCCTGCCAGAGGGGTAACATCTCTGTGTCCATGTTTTCCTGTGGGTGTGGTTTCAGCTCCCTGTTCAGAAGCCGATGGTGACAGACTCACGGTTGAGCCCGGCTGGGGGGCACCTTCAATGGACATGATGAAACCTTCCCTGGATGAATAGTCAACATTCCCTGGTCATTAATGGCTGATTGTTTTTTGGGGTCAGCAATGCAGAACAGGGAGTATGAATAAAATCTTAGCATTTTGAAGGGGTTCCCATCGGTGAGGGCGTGGCTTACAGCCTCTCATGAAGTTCGAAAAAAGGTTTTTTACTGTCGGAACTACGACTTGCAAGCCCTGGTGCGAACCCCGTATTTTTCCTTTTCAATCAACACGGTTTTATTCTGGGTAAGGTATGGATTTTCGGGCATTTCGATATTACGAGGCAGTGGCCAGGGCGGGAGGAGTCAGGCCCGCGGCGGAAATGCTGTTTGTTGCTCCTTCTGCGGTCAGTCGACAGATTCAGCGCCTTGAGCAGGAGCTGGGGGTGGACCTGCTGGAGCGTAACATTCGTGGCGCTATACCCACCCAGGCGGGCCAAATGTTGCTTCAACATATCCGGAACCTCAGGCGTGAGGATGAATGCCTGCGCTCCAGAATTGATGCGTTGAAAAAACTCGAGTCCGGTGAAATCCGCATTGCCATGGGAGGGGGGTATTCAGCGGATTTGATCAGCTCTGCTCTGGAGTCGTTTTGCCAGCTTTATCCGGGAATTACCTTTGACCTGTCTCTGAGTGGTACCAGTAAAATTATCCAGAAGGTTCATAATGATGAGGCGGATATTGGTCTGGTGTTTGATCCTTCCTATGACTCTCACATTGAATCTCTGAATATCTGTTGTCAGCCCCTGTACCTGATCACCCGTGGGGACGATGAGCGCTTTTCCCCGGACTTTCCTGTCAGTCTGAGCGACCTCAAGGAAGAGCGGTTTGTTTTCCTCCATAAAAATTTTGGGGTCCGGCAGTTGATCATGCGCTGCCAGGCGGAGTTGGGGATTGATCTGAAAGTGCACCTGGAGTGTGACTCTTTTGAGATCGTCAAACTGTATGCTCAGCAGGGGCTCGGGTTATCACTGCTGCCGAAATTCTGTGTTCGGGGCGAAATTCGGCGGGGTGGGTTGAAAGCCATCCCCTTATCCCATGAAATGCTTAACAGCATGAGTTCACATGTGATTGTCCGTCGGGGGCGATCGCTGCCAAAAGCGGTAACGGTATTTTCCCGGTTTTTGATTCGGGAGATGGCGGCATGTCATTGAATGAATTGATCCAGCTCAAGTAAAACGATGTTGTTGTTTGTATTGTCCGTATCTTTGCTTCGTAAATCGTACGGTTTTTTTACCTCGAATGGTTGATAAAAGTCATTTTTAGTAGGGAGTTGTCTTTTTTTAGCTGAAAAAGACTGGAATCTGACTGTCTCTGTTTTGTGCCGATGCAGGTGTTGCCTTTTTGAGAACAGAGCGTTTCTTTCGTTTTTATATTCCCACAACACACGGCTGTGTTTTTATAGCGCCCATTCTTTAATGTTCTTTTTGCTTAATGAAGGGGGTTCTGTGTCGACTCATCGAACGGATGCTCCAGGCCAGTGGTCATTGATAAAAACACTGGTTGTGGTGCTGTGCATAACGACAGTTTCTGAATGGATTGGAACTGCCCAGTTTAACATTGCCGGCGGCAAGCTGACTCTGCTGCCAATGCTTTATGCGGTATTGATGGGGCTGCTGGTCACACCGGACCTGTTGGGTCGGTTGCTGAAGCCTTTGAGATCCCTGGTTTCCCGCAAAGAAGTGGAAGTGGCTGGATCCATGGTCATGATGGCGCTTCTCCCTCTCGGGGTGAAGTATGGAACCCTGGTGGGTCCAAATATTGAAGCCATTGCGGCAGCGGGGCCCGCGCTGGTTCTCCAGGAACTTGGCAACCTGGCTACCGTGGTGATTGCCATGCCACTGGCGCTGTTGCTGGGAATGAAGCGAGAGGCCATTGGTGCCTGCTCATCCATTTGCCGTGAGCCTTCCCTTGGGGTGATTGGTGAGCGCTATGGCATGAACAGTGCCGAAGGCACAGGGGTTTTGGGAATCTACCTTGCGGGGTCCGTTCTGGGCACCATCTACTTCTCTGTACTGGGTTCATTTGCCCCTCAGAGCGGTCTGCACCCTTTCGCTTTGGCCATGGGCTCCGGTATTGGTTCTGGTTCCATGATGGCGGCTGCTTCCGCTTCGCTGTCGGCAGCGGTGCCTGAACTGGCCAATGAGATTCTGGCCTATGCCGCCACCAGCAATATGCTGACGGGTCTGACGGGAATGTATGCCCTGATCTTCCTGGCCATGCCCCTGACCAATTTCATGTACAACCGTCTTGAGCCCATTCTTGGAAGAGCGGCAACCGGCGGGAATAAGAAACCCTCTGAAGCCGCTGCGCATTAAGGAGCAGGATAATGACTCTGACAAAAACGCTTGAAGAGCTGAAGCTGGCGGTGCTTTGTGTCCTGCTGGTTCTGGCCGGACAGTGGGTGGGAAGTGGCGCTTCCGTCATTGAGGCCATTCCCGGGGCCTTGTTGATGGTGGCCATTATTATCGCCTCCCTCAAAATCAAGGAGCTTCTGCCTAAGGTACCCCTGCCCGCTTTTGCCTGGGCTACGCTGATCGCCCTGGTGCTGAGCCTGCCCTCTTCACCCACCGCAGGCTGGTTCATGGAGTACACCGATAAAATCGGCTTCCTGGCCACCACGACACCTTTGCTGGCTTTTGCCGGACTGAGTGTGGGAAATCAGCTGGATAAACTGAAAGCCCTCAGCTGGAAAATTGTGGTCATTGCCCTGGTGGTCTTTACCGCAGCCTTCTTTGGTGCGTCAGCGGTAGCGCACATTGTTTTGAAACTTACCGGCGTCATCTAAAGGGAATTTGCTATGAATCTCATTAATCATCTGCGGGAATACCTGGACTGGGGTATCGAACAGCGCCGCCACTTGCACCGTATTCCGGAACTGGGCCGTCAGGAACACAAGACCAGTGCTTATTGTCAGGCAGTGCTTCAAGAGCTGGGTTATCAGATTCAGCCTTCTTTCAGCACCGGGTTTACCGCGGATCTGACGATCAATCCTGAGTTGAAAACCATTGCTTTCCGGGCGGATATGGATGCGCTGCCTGCCAGAGAGTTGCTGGAAGAGGACTATGTGTCCAGCCATGATGGGGTGGCCCATTTGTGTGGGCACGATGTGCATATGGCAGTGGCACTGACGGCAGCCCGGTTTTTTGTGGAGCACAAAGAGTCGTTGAAATACAACGTCCGCTTTCTGTTCCAGCCCTCTGAAGAGATGTTTGTGGGAGGCGCCAGAGGGATGATCGAAGCCGGGTGCCTGGAGGGGGTGGATGAAGTCTATGGGCTTCACAATGATCCAACTCGGGAAACCGGTGAAGTACACCTCTGCCGTGGGCCTATTTCATCCAATGGGGATAACTTTGAAATTACCCTCAAAGGGGTCAGCGCCCATGCTTCCACACCTGACAAGGGGCGGGATGCTATCCGGGAAGCCGCCAGGCTGATCACGGAATTCAACAGCATAGTGGCCAATAACTGCAGCCCCATGCAGCCGGCACTGATTGCGGTGGGTACTCTGCAGGCAGGGGAAGCCTCCAATATTATTGCGACCAATGCCGTAATGGAGGGGTCTGTTCGTTCCTTCGACTACGCCACTCAGGCAGTCATGTTGCGGCGTATGGAAGAAACCCTGGAAGAGTCCCGCCGTCGTGGGTTTGAAGTGTCCATGGACGTACGGGGCTATCCCGCCATCGTCAATGAAACAGCAGGGTTTGACAGGGCTGTGGCCGCTGCCTGCCAGGTAATGGGGGAAGAGCGTGTGATCACGGACTGCAAGCCTATGGCCGGTTCAGAGGACTTCTCTTATTTCACCCGTGAGCGGGAAGGGGCGTTTTTCTTTCTGGGCAGCGGGAATCGCAGTCAGGGAATTACTGCACCGATTCACTCAAACCCGTTTGTAGTGGATGAACAGTGCATTGCCTGGGGAGCGGCGGTGTTTGTAGCGTTGGCGATGTAAGTGATGCCGATGGGCTCTGGCTTGCTGGTTTATACAACAACTGTCTGAGCCCTTATGGGTTATTCCTGCTGGTCATTGTCCGTTTGGGGCTGGCTGGGTGACTCAGCCTCTGCTTCATGAACGACCACTCTATTACGTCCCTGCTCTTTGGCTTCGTAAAGGGCGTTGTCGGCCTCTTTCAGAAGAATATCCAGGCCGGTCTCGGGATTGTCCCGGGTAGCAACTCCCATGGAAATGGTGATGTTGCCCAGTGACTGGCCGTTAAACTGCATGCCCTGGCCGGCGATTCTGGCCACCAGGTTACGCCCTAACTCGGCTGTTGCCTGCAGTTCGGTATCAGGGCATACAATGCAGAGTTCTTCCCCTCCATAGCGGCAAACCAGATCGGTTTCCCGGGTGGCCTGCTTCAGCTCCATGGCAACCTGTTTGAGAACATAGTCTCCGGCGTCATGGCCAAAGGTATCGTTAAACCGCTTGAAGTGATCCAGGTCGATCATCATGACGGACAGGGGCGCGTGCTGGGTATCGGAGCTGTATATCCTCTGCTCCAGAAACTCCATCATATGACGCCTGTTGTAGAGACCGGTGAGAGGGTCTCTGATGGCCTGCTGTCTCAGGTCTTCCCGGAGGCGCATGTTGGCCAGGGCGAGGCCGATCTGTTCAGCCATGGATTCCGCTTTGGATGTACCGGCTTCCAGTGATGCCTGGTCGCGATAGTTCAAATGCAGAACACCCAGGGTTTCTCCCTGGGCCACCAGGGGAATACAGACCTGACAGGTGTCTTTGTCATTAATGCTGTGATTGCAGCGGATTTCCAGGCCGTCTTCAAAGCTGAAATGGGTATGCCCTTTTAACAGCGACCAGCAGTCACTGGGTTCAAAGCGTTCACTCCCCTGCCACTTTTCCCCCCACTGGGTCAGCAGATCCAGACGATTTCTGGAGGACTTGATCAGGGTAATGGCGCCACCACTGCAGCCTGGTAACAGTCGTCCGGCAATGGGGTGTACGACATTGGCAGCACTGTCCACAGTAGTGCAGGCGGACATCAGACTGCCCAGCCGCTGCATCAGGCTCAGCTCGTGGGTTCTTTCCCTGACTTCACTTTCCAGCGCTTTCCTTTCTCCGGCAGCTTGTCTGTCCAGCATATTGCTGAAGAAACGGCTGATCATGATCACCACCAGAACGCCCAGGATACCGATGCCGGCCACCCATACCCAGATCCAGAGCACTTTCTGATCAAATACATTCAGTGGCAGTGCGGTTCGAACGACAAATGTCTGAAGGTTCTCATCCTGGCTGGCAGAACCGGGTTTAAGATGCTCTTTATGGCTTCCCTGATCAGGG
Organism: Endozoicomonas sp. Z74; assembly: GCF_057680865.1. NCBI lineage: Bacteria > Pseudomonadati > Pseudomonadota > Gammaproteobacteria > Oceanospirillales > Endozoicomonadaceae > Endozoicomonas > Endozoicomonas sp. Z74. The sequence continues at coordinate 37,567 of NZ_JBLYZI010000036.1, read as the reverse complement.
GCAGAATGATCATGAACATCCCTGGCTGATATTTTGATGCTGTAGTACATCAGCTCATAGCCAAGGGTGCTGCTATAGCGTTTTGATAATCCTCGGCCGTGTTCCATTGCGGCCATGATTTCAGGGCGGGAGCCGTGGTTTTCCACCTGGTCCAGCTCATGATGGGCCACTTTAGAGTCGCCAAGCACCACGCCGGTCTGGTCAACGATGGTTACCCGGAGGCCGGAACTGCTGCCAATGTCGGTGGCTAGAACATCAAAGTCGAAGTGGTTATCTCCGTGGAGCTCAATATCATCCCTCAGGATGCGGGCAGTGATATCCGCTACCTGCCTCAGTTTGGTCTGGTAGCTGTCCAGGAGAATATCTTTGAAATGAAGGGTGAGCAGGGACAGGCTGGCAGTTAAAACAACGGTCATCAATATTGCCGGAATGGCCATCAGGCCGGATTTACGAAACATGGGACATCCTTGTGCTTTCGATTTCTGGGCTGCCAGGTTCCGGGCGGCAGGACCGGTAGTAAAAATCTACTTTTCAGTATTGCAGGTCTTATCATCAGGGGGCTGACAATTTTCCGGCGGTGAATCAGGGAGCCGCGGGGTAGAGGGAGAGGTGATCAGCCTTTCCGACAAAGTGAGGAAATACGGGGTTATCAGGTAGGGGGGAGCAGTGGAGTAAGGGCCCGCCTCAGCAGGCAGGCCCCAATGGGCTTAAATACGGAAGCTGATGACGACGCCGAGAAACTTCCTTTCATCCAGGGTTTCGTTGACTTCATAAAAGGTGGGGGACAATGCCAGCTTAACCGAGAGGTCCTCAATCACCGGTTGTTCTTTATCACCGTTGATCCACTGGTAGATGCTGTCCACCGGATCCAGGAAAAACAGCGCCGTGGAGCCCCACTGCTCCGAGCCCCAGACCTTGCTGTCATTATCCAGTATTTCCAGTTTTTTCTGGTAGGCCCACTCACCGTAGAGCCACCCCCCCACAGGGGTGACGATCAGGTCCTGAATGGAAGGGACTTCAGCAAAGGCTTCGACTCCGTACTCCCAGTAAAAGGTGGACATCAGGAATGAATAGAAAAAGGAATTCCACTGGTTATAGCCTGCAGTCCTGGCGGTGATGTAATACACGCCGCCAAAGTAGGGGTGACCCACATAGTTCAGGTACCATTCATCTTCATCCCAGACCGGGCCAGCCTTGACATTGTCCCACCATTGCCGGCCGGGTTTGAGTTCCGATTTATCCCAGTTAGTGACCGATTCGGGCATCAGCGCCAGGGTTCCGAGCACCCCGACGCCCAGGCCAAACATCAATTTGGTGCGGGCCCAGAGGTGAGCCTGGTCTTCCCTTGGGTTCTCATCAAACAACGTTATGGCCCAGGGAGAGTGCTCCTGATAGACAGTGAGATCCAGGTCAGGATTCTCAAGTGCTGTGTCAGAGGGCCCTCCTGGCAACGTCTGGGTGGCATTAGCCAGTTGGTTTACCAGCAATAACGTGAGAGCAAAGGCGGTCAGGAGTCGGCGCAGCATAGGCGTGTGGGGAGTAATCCCTGTCTTGAGTCATCGGGTCTCTGCTTTTCGAACCCAGGCTCAGCAATCGGTGCCTGGATACAGAGGGGTTGCATTATTGTGCTGAGAACTTGGCGACAGGCTCCTAGCCACGTAAACCAGGTTAAGCGGGGCCATTTTATAGCCTTGCCCAGGCCGTGAGCAGCCAGTATTTATACCGGGGATTTTGTTAACAGTCCTCAGCTTCCGTCAGGGTGTTTCGAATTAAGGACAACTGTTTCAAAAAATGGCATGCTGCGGTCTGCCATTGCCGGATTCTCCGGATATAACAAACAGAAAAACAGCAGGTAAGCGACATGAGTCAGACGTTTGAATTTGCCCCCATGCCCGACGAAACCGGCCACTTTGGTGATTACGGCGGGGCTATGGTGCCTCCCCCTCTGGAAAAGGCCATTGCCGATGTGGAAAAGGCCTATCTTGAAATCCGCAACGACCCCGCTTTCCGTAAAGAGCTTCATGAGCTTTATAAACATTATGTGGGGCGGCCCAGCCCGCTCTTTTTTGCCAGGCGCCTTTCTGAACAGGTAGGCGGGGCAAAGATTTATCTCAAAAGAGAGGATCTTAATCATACCGGCGCCCATAAAATCAATCATGCTCTGGGTGAAGCGCTGCTGGCCAAGTACATGGGGAAAAAGAAGGTCGTGGCTGAAACCGGAGCTGGCCAGCACGGTGTGGCCATGGCCACTGCCTGCGCTCTGGTGGGACTGGAATGTGAGATTCACATGGGGCAGGTGGATATTGAAAAAGAAGCCCCCAATGTTGCCCGTATGAAGGTGCTTGGCTGTAAGGTGGTGCCGGTAACGTTTGGTACACGAACCTTGAAAGATGCGGTTGACAGTGCCTTTCAGGCCTATCTGGCGGATCCTGACAGTCAGCTCTATGCCATCGGTTCCGTGGTGGGGCCTCACCCGTTTCCCATGATGGTCAGGGATTTTCAGCAGATCATCGGAGAAGAGGCCCGGGATCAGTTTCAGGAGGCGGAAGGGCGCCTGCCCGACTGCATCATGGCCTGCGTAGGGGGCGGCAGTAATGCCATGGGCCTGTTTACCGCGTTTTTGAACGATGAGGCCGTCAGTATCATTGGGGTTGAACCCGCTGGAAAAGGGCTGGAGAGCGGTGAGCATGCCGCCACCCTGACGCTGGGGAAACCGGGGGCCGTTCATGGCTTTAAATGCTATGTCCTTCAGGATGAAGAGGGAGAGCCTTTGCCGGTGCATTCCATTGCTTCCGGTCTTGATTACCCCGGTGTTGGCCCACAACACAGTTACCTGAAAGACATTGGTCGTGTGCAATACCACAGCGTTACGGATGAGGAGTGCCTCAATGCCTTTATGGTGTTGTCGCGAAGTGAAGGCATTATTCCGGCCCTGGAAAGCGCCCATGCGGTGGCAGGTGCTATCAACCTGGCCAGGGATATGTCCCCTGAGCAGAGTATTCTGGTGAATCTCAGTGGCCGGGGGGACAAGGATCTGGATTTTGTGGTGGAACGTCTGGGGCTCTGAGCCTCATACCTTGCAGCCTCAGCAGACCGCCTGCTGAGGCGGTTCTGTGATTACTGATCAAATGCGGCGACCACACCCGTACGAATGCCAACATAGGCCGCTCCGTTAGGACCCAGTACCACTGGTGCAGTGACGCTGGAGAGGGTGTCCAGTATTCCTCCGGAGCCTTCGCCAATCAGGCGGTCAAACTTTTCCTCACCGGTATTGAAATCCACTGCGGTTAGATACCAGCCCCCCAGCCGGTCTTCTTCCTTCTGCTTTTTAAAGGTGTAGAAGTAGAGCAGTCCGGTCGCCGTGGACAGCCGGGGCAGAGACTGGGACAACAGATCCGTGCTCCATTTGACGTCGCATCCGCTGTGGTCCAGCCTGACATCCACGCGCATCACTCCAGGTGAGGTTTCCAGGGCATTGCCGGAATAAACATGACCGTAGTCGTTTTGTACCACCATGGCATTGTCGTAGACCAGTATTGAGTTCTCTGTCGCACTTTCTCCGGGCTTGAACAGCGGCACTTTGCACACTTCTCTTGAACCGCTTACACGGGTTTTGCGCTTGTACACCATCAAGTGGGTTGAGGGGGAGCCATCATCGGCAATAGTGACAAGGTCGTCTCCGATCAGTGTCGGGGAAGTGCCTGAGCCAAAAGAGAGCGTTCCCGGTTTCTGGGCTTCTCCCCGGTCATAGGGAATGCGCCAGCTCCAGTAGGGGGCACCGGTATTCCGGTCAATGTTGAACTGATAGAGAGCATGGGTGGAAACGATGTATACGCCTTCCTGGTCCACGGCAAATGAGTTTTGAATCAACTCATCCGGTCCTTCCATCTTGTAGGTATAAAACTCGCCACTGGCTTTGTCCCGGTAACCGGTGTAACCGTTGCTGGTGACAAACCAGAGGTTGCCCTCCCAGTCCGGCATTACATCATGGATATTACTGCCTTCCGGCATCACTCCGCTGATGTCGTATTCCTCGGCTACCTGCCATTGCGGCTGATCACCGGATTCATTCAGTTCAAGTATTTTGATGGTGTTATCCGCTGGAGCCAGGATCGGGCGGTCCCTGTGGTCCAGGTGAAAGTAGCCTCCGCCACTGTTATCGGAGGATGTTTTCCTGGGCATATCGTATTTTGCCAGGGTTTCCAGAGTGTCCGGGTCCAGCAGATGGAGTTCCACGCCGGTCAGTTTGATGCTGACTGTGATCAAGCGCCCTTTTGAGTCAAAGGCAATATTAGGGGCAACGCCAACGATGGAGCTGAAATTGCGGTGAATGGCCCGGGTGTTCTGCCCCAGTGGCCCAGGGTAACTGCTGAGATTACGGTTATAGGAACCACCGTGCATACTGCTGCGCTCGGACTCTGCCAGAAATGGGTGATGAGTCTGCTGGCCATCTGGCAGTGGCGTGGCTTCTATGGCTTCACCCATGGTCAAGGGGACATGGTTCTGAGTTGAGGCCAGGTAGCCCCAGACAGAGGCAGCAGCAATCGCGGTCACCGCCAGAACGGTCTTGGTTTTTTTATTTTTCATCGTCGTTTTTCTTATTGTCGTTTTTTTGGGGAGAAAACCTTCAGGCCACTGCCAGGTTAATTACTTCCACCTTAACCGGTACGCCATGAACCACTGCATTGCCCGTCAGCTCATCAATGACTCTCTCATTGGTGATGTCATTCAGACTGACACCGGCATGGGCCTCGGCCACCTGGACACGGGTACCCGGTCGGTTGTGGCCCCAGGCATGGGGCATACAGACCACTCCGGGCATAATGTCCGGCGTGATTTCCACCGGCAGTTCAATGCGACCTACGGCAGACGAGACTGCAACGGTGCTTTCCTGGTTGATGCCCCGTTTGTGGGCATCGTCCGGATGAATCAACAGATGGCAGACCGATTTTCCTTTTACCAGACGATGACTGTTGTGCATCCAGCCAAGGGTACGGCTAGTCAGACGACTGATGATTTGAAGGTCGAATTCTGAATCGGCTGGCAGGCCCTGTTCGTTCTTCTGATCGACCTGTTCCAAAAAGCGGGCCTTCAACCGGGGCAGGTCGCTGACCAGAATATCCGGGGCCAGCTGTATCTTTTTATCTTTGGTTTTCAGCCCTTCAGGCAGGCTGCGCTCCAGGTTCCCAAGAAAGACGCCTCCGGGATTGTCCTTCAGTTTCTGCAGGGTCAGCGCCTTTTTGTTAAATGGGTTCAGCCCGGGCCCATAGGGACCGAACCTCAACCCAAGGGCAACAATTCTGTCGGGTGTTACCAGTTTTTGGGTGAGCCAGGAGCCTGCCTTTACCATGGCGCGGGACAGGGGGTTGCCTGACCGCTTTTGCAGTATCCGGGAGAACAGTTCCCGGAGGATTTCAAAGTCGGTATAGCCCTCCCCTTCGGGCTTGAACAGCCGGGGAGAGTATTTCGCCCAGTTAATGGTGTCGTACAAGTGGTAGTACAGGTCGTAATGGCTTTTTTCAAAGGGGCCAATGGGGGGTAGAATCACACTGGCATGACGGGTGGTTTCGTTCAGGTAGGGGTCAATGGCCACCATGAAATCCAGTTGATCCAGGGCCTCTTCAAGGCCTTTGCCGTTGGCCATGGACAGGGCCGGGTTGCCGCCGATGGCCATGAGTCCGCGCAGCTGGCCTTCGCCAGGGGTGGTGATCTCTTCTGCCAGTACACACAGTGGTAGTTCGCTGCTGAACTCCGGGCGGCCGCTGACCCGGCTCCGGTAACGGTCCCAGCTGGTTTCTGCCAGGGATCTTGAGTCGATGGCGGTTCTGGGGAACATCATGCCACCGGGTTCATCCATGTTGCCGGTAATGATATTGACCACCTGCATCAGCCACTGGCAGAGCCCCCCGAACTCCACCATGGAGACCCCGGTTCGACCATAACAGATAGCTGATTCAGCGGTGGCAAACTCCACGGCCAGCCTTTCAATCACTTCCACCGGAATCCCGGTTACCCGTTCAATGTCGTTCATAGGGAAATCATCAAACAGGGTTTCCAGGGTGTCCCAGCCATGAATATGGTTTTTTAACCGCCCCGGGGTTGCCAGGCCCCTGGCGAAGATGGTTTTGATCAGGCCAATCAGGAAAAGGGCATCGGTGTTGGGCCGGATAAAGTAGTGCTCACTGACATGTTTCGCGGATTCGTTGCGCCTGGGATCAATCAGTACGGTTTTGCCGCCCCGCTTGTGAATGTCCACAAACTTTCTCTGGGGGTTGGCTCCGGTGGACATCATGGCACCGTTGGATACTCTCGGGTTAGTGCCCAGCATCAGGTAGTAATGGGTGCGGTTGATGTCGGGAACCGTGATCAAAAACTGGTGGCCCAGCATGAAATGCCAGACAAAGTTATGGGGCATCTGGTCTACGGTGGAACCGGTGTAGATGTTTTTTGAACCCAGGATTTTTCTCAGGGGGGCGATGCCCAGCAGTGCCCCCAGGTTATGGGCACTGCTCCGGCCACAGTATGAGCCCACCGAGTCCCTGCCGTAACTGGCCTGAGTGTTGACGACCTGCTCTGCGGCGAACTCAAAGGCCTCATCCCAGCTTATCTCCTGCCATTGGCCATTGATTTTCCGCAGGGGGCGACGAAGGCGGTCCGGATCGGTGTGAACATCCTGGAGCCCTGTTGCTTTTGCACAGATATTGCCTTCGCTCAGGACATCATTGGGATCCCCTTTAATGGACAGAATCTTGTCACCCTCGTACTCAACGGCAATGCCGCACATGGTTTCGCACAGGTGACAGGTCCGATAGTGGGTGCTGCTCATGACTTGCGCTCTCTTATGGCTATTATTCTGGCGGGAGTGATAATTTAATAATTTATGATTAAGTTTGGATGATAGTGTCAGAAGTTCCCTGAGGCAAATTTAATTGCTCAGAATGAAGAAGTAGGGCAGGAAAGTATTACTCTTCCGGTTCCGGCTGGGAGATCAGGTCGACGATGGTCTGAACCAGGGTCTGATGAAAAATACGTCGGCTGACGCCCTTTTCCAGGGTGAAGTACCGGGCCAGTCCATGAATCACCAGGCAATCCACCAGCGCCATCCTGGAAGACAGACTGTCCTGGGAAAGTCCCTGAATAAAAGGGGTTAACAACTCCCGGATTTTCTGGCCTTCGGCCTTACGTTCAGGGCGGGCCATGCGCAGGGCATTGAACGGTTCCGATACCATCAGCTGGCTGTGGATTTTCAGAAACTCCCTGCCACCTTTGCGGGGATTGAGCTTTTCCGCCATTGGAGCCACGATGACTTCTACGACCTGTTGAAGTGAGTAGTCGTTTTGTTGTTCCAGCTCCTGGATCATCTCGGCCCGGCGTTCCGCGACGCCCAGCGAGTGTTTGTTCAGGACCGCATTGATCAGCCCTTCCTTGTTTCGAAAATGGTATTGCAGGGCGCTGCGATTTTTCAGGCCGGATGCCTTGAGCACATCAAAGAGGCTGGTGCTTTCCAGCCCTTTTTCCGCAAACAGTTTTTCCGCGGTATCAATCAGAAGTTGACGGGTGATCTGGGTATCTCTGCGCAAGTTCTACTCCTAAACATTACCGGTCACACGAACGCGCTTGCTGCCTGAGGAGGCCAGGGGCTCACGGGCTTTGCGGGATTCCTCCAGGCGGCGGTCAATGATGTTTTTGATGGCGATCAGAAAGCCCATAAACACAAAGGCCCCCGGTGGCAGAATGGCAAACAGGAACTGCTTGTAATCGGGAATCACGGTAATCGTCCAATCCGCCGCTACCGGGCCCAGCAGCAGATCCATGCCTGCAAACAGGGTACCCTGTCCAAACAGTTCCCGTAAACCGCCCAGCAATACCAGTATCAACCCGAAGCCCATGCCCATCATCAGGCCATCAAAGGCGGCGGGAAGCACAGGGTTTCTGGAAGCAAACGCATCGGCCCGGCCCAGGATGATGCAGTTGGTGACGATCAGGGGAATGAATATTCCCAGAATTCGATAGAGTTCATAGGTATAGGCCTGCATCAGCAGCTCAATGCAGGTGGTAAATGACGCGATAATCATCACAAACACCGGCAGGCGGATGGCATCGGTGACCTGGTGGCGGATCAGGGAAACGGCGATATTGGAACCCATCACCACCAGCATGGTTGCCACACCGAGCCCCAGGGCATTAACGACGCTGCTGGAAACGCCTAATAGAGGGCAGAGTCCCAGTAATTGGACCAGGGCAGGGTTATTGCTCCAGAGTCCGTCCCTGGCAATTTTGGCCGCCTTTTGTACAGAAGCGTTGGCAGAAAATGCCGATGAGAGTGAATCAGACATTATTCAGTCTCCTCGCTGGTCTCTGGTGTGTGCTTTTTCTGAACACGTGTTTGCGCTCTTGATGGATCAGCGGATGGATCTCCGAGCAGTTGATTCCGGTTGTCCCTGAAATATTCCAGGGCTCGATGGACCGCAGCGACCACGGCCCGTGGCGTAATGGTGGCTCCGGTAAACTGGTCGAACGCTCCCCCGTCTTTTTTTACCCCCCAGCCTTCAGCGCCGGGGTTGTTCAGGGATTTTCCGGTAAAGCCATAAACCCAGTCAGAAACCGTAGTGTTGATTTTATCCCCCAGCCCCGGTGTCTCCTTGTGGGTGATGGCCCGTACTCCGGCCAGAGTACCGTTCCGGTTAATGCCCACCAGCAGTTCAATCCGGCCATTATAACCGTCCGGTGCGATCACCGGGAGAATGATGGCGGAAATTTCACCGTTTTGCCGGGCAATATAGGCATCCCGGGGTTTCTGGATGGACAGTTGTTTTGACGGCTCAAGGGTGAGTTTTGAATCCACCAGAACATTGTCGTGGGTTCCCGCGGGCAATATTTCCATCAGAGCCCTGGCCTCATAGGCCCGGACTTCGGCGGCAATTTTATCCCGGGTGTAGACCCAGGTCAGGGAAATCAGGCCAACGGTGAAGATGGCAAACAGACCCAGACCCAGGCTGTTTTGCAGAATACTCCTGAGCAGAGGGTTCTGTTCTTTTTTAAGGTCAACGGGTTGATCCGGGGATTCCAGCGGGCTAGCCCCGTGCTCTTTTTGATTGTCTTTCTGGCCGCTCATGGTTCAGTCCTTCCTGGGCAGGCCCTTGTTGGGCTTGCGGTGGCCATAGGTGCGTGGCTGGGTGTAGTAATCGATGGTGGGGGCTGCCATATTCATCAGCAATGTGGCAAAGGCGACACCGTCAGGGTATCCACCCCAGGCCCGGATGATGTACACCAGGATTCCGACGCCAGCGCCAAAAATAAGGCGTCCGCGGTTGCTGGTGGCGCCACTGACCGGGTCGGTAATAATGAAAAAAGCCCCCAGCATGGTAGCGCCGCTGAACAGGTGGAACAGGGGCGAGCCGTGGCTTTCAGAGCCGGTACCGCCCCAGAACAGAGTGGCCAGAACGGCCATGGCCGCCAGCATGCCCACCGGGGCGTGCCAGGTAAATACTTTTTTATAAAGGAGAATGATCCCGCCAATGAGGTAGGCGAGGTTCACCCAGAGCCAGCCGCGGCCCGCAATACTCTGAAAGACCGGATTGGACGCCCAGAGTTCATTGATCGTGAGGCTTTTGTTTTCTCTCAGCACATCCAGGGGGGTGGCCATGCTGATGGCATCCACATTCACTTCCTGGCTAAAGGGAAAGATGGAAAACAGGGCGTCGCTGAACTGCCCCGTGTGACCCTCGAGGCCAAGAGGGGGGAGCCAGGTGGTCATTTCCTGGGGGAATGATATCAATACCAGAACATAGCCCAGCATGGCCGGGTTGAACGGGTTCTGTCCAAGTCCACCATAGAGGTGCTTGCCGATGATCATGGCAAAGGAAACCGCCACCAGCGACAGCCACCAGGGGGCAAAGGGTGGCAGCGCCAGGCCAAGGAGAAGTCCGGTGACCAGTGCACTGCCATCACTGAGATAAAAGGCCAGCGGCCGTTGGCGCAACCGGATCACCAGAGCTTCACAGGTCAGTGCCACCAGGGAGCACCAGATGACGTTAATCAGGGTGCCCCAGCCGAAAAAAACGGTCTGGGCGGCCAGCCCTGGAAGGGCGGCCATCAGAACCAGCTTCATCACCTTCTGGGTGCTGTTGGCGCCCAGTTTGTGAGGTGAGGTTTGTTGTGCCCTCTGGCGAATCAGAGTCATTGTTTCTTCCACTTGGCCCGTTCCCGGAACGGGCATTTTCGATCATTTCAGTTCAGCATCAAGCGCCGCTTTGGCGTCCGCCGCTTTCCGTTCTGCCTCGGTCAGCTGTTGCTTCAGGTGGTCGAGTTCTGAACCGTCTGCTTTGTCAATGGCCCGGAGCAGCTTTTTCACGGCAGCATTGGCCATGGCGCTCTCAATTTTGAGTTTTTTTGCGGTATCACTGAGGGTGGGTCTGCTTTTTTTCCCGGCAGGGGGGGCTGCCTCGGGCTCCGTAGTCGGGCTCTGGGGGGATTCAAAAGCAGCCAGTTTGGCCTGGCACTCTTTCACTTGCTGCTGCAGGGCCTCAGTGGTTTCGCTGTTTTGTTCAACGGCCTGAGCCAGTGCCCGTTCAGCCTTTTTCAGGGCGGCTCTGGCCATGGCCATTTCAACTTTGCGCTTCTTCTCCTCGTCGGATACCGCAGGCCGTGCTTTTTTCGCCGGCTTGTCCTGAGGAGGTTGAGTGGCACTGCTCTCTGAAGATTGATCAAATGCCTTCTGAAGGGTGCTGACCTGTTCATTGAGCAGCTGAAGGTTGGCTTTCAGGGCCTTAATGCTCTCTTCACCGGGGTTGTCACGACCTTCTTCTGCGACCAGAGCACGCTCGGTTTTCTTCAGCTGGGCTTTGGCCATGGACAGCTGAATCTTCAGTTCTTTCTGCTCTGGTGACAATATCGGTCTGGCAGCCGCTGCTTTTCGGGCCTTTGCCCGGGCAATGGCGGCTTGCACAGGATCCTCTTCGGTTTTAGCTTCCGGGGTTGAAGAAGGTTCACTGTTTGTCTGGGCTTTGGCGGCTTTCAGTTTTGCCGCCCGCTCTGCGTTGGCTTTTCTCTTGGCTTCTTTTTCGGCTTTTTCCTGCTCAAGGCGGGCCAGCCGATTTTCATAACGCACCCTTGAGCGTTCCGATTTGGCATGTTTGGCTTCCTGGGTTCGAATGGCACCCTTGGAGGCCCGGTAGTATTGCACCAGCGGGATGGAAGAAGGGCAGACATAAGAGCAGGCCCCACACTCAATGCAGTCAAACAGGTTGTGGTGCATCAGCTGATCGTGATTTTCCGCCTTGGCATGCCAGTACAATTGCTGGGGCAGTAGCGAAGAAGGGCAGGCTCCTGCACACATCCCACAGCGGATACAGGCCTGGGCCGGGGGAGAGGGTGGAAATTCATCGTGGCTGCCGGCAATCAGACAGTTGGTGGTTTTTATGACCGGGGTATCCAGGCGGTCATCTATGTGGTCAAGAGTGAAGCCCATCATGGGGCCTCCTACCACCAGCGTGGCCAGCTGGTCCTGTTGCAGACCGGCAGCAGCCAGCAGGTCTTCAGACCGGGTGCCCAGGAGGACTTCCATATTCTGCGGTTGGGCCAGGGCGTTTCCGGTCAGGGTGGTGATCCTGGATATCAGTGGCCTGCCATCCACAATCGCTTCTTTAACGGCGACGGCGGTGCCCACATTTTGTACGACCATGCCCAGGTCTGCCGGCAGTTTGCCGGAGGGGACTTCCTGGCCGGTGAGAATCTGGATCAGCTGTTTTTCTCCACCGGAGGGATAAACGGTTGGGAAAACGACAATATCCAGGTTTTTCAGGGTGCTGAACTTCCCGGCAGCAAGGCGCATGGCCTGTATCGCCTCGGGTTTGTTGTCCTCAATGCCGATCAGGCACGCTTCGGCCTGAAGAAGGTGTTGAAGGATTTCGGCGCCCTTGAGAATGTCTTCTGCCCTTTCCCGCATCAGCATGTCGTCGGCGGTGATGTAGGGTTCGCACTCGGTGCCATTGAGCACCAGGGTGGTGATGGGGGTTGCCGGCGCTATTTTGATGGCGGTGGGGAATCCGGCACCGCCCATGCCACTGATACCGGCGTCGCGGATTTTCTGAACCAGTGTTTCCGGTGTTTCCTGACGGAAATCCGGGGTAGGGAAGAGCTCGCACCAGCGATCTTCCCCATCGGTTTCCAGCACAATACAGATGTCGTGAAATCCGGAAGCATGGGGGATCGGCCTTTTTTCAATGGCGATAATGCGGCCTGAACTGGGGGCGTGTACCGGGGCGCTGACAAAGCCCGTGGGGCGGGCAATCAACTGCCCTTTTAGAACTTTGTCACCCACTGATACAACGGGGTCCGCCGGACTCCCTGCATGCTGTGATAAAGGCAGGATCAGCTGCTCTGGCAGTGGCCCTGTGGCGATGGGCCGGCCCGTGGACTGATGTTTATTTTCTTCGGGGTGAACGCCGCCGGTCAGGGGCCATATCCGGCGTTCAGAACTGGCAATCATTCTTCCCGGCACGCTTTGCTGTTCTCTTTTCTGCTCTCTTTGCTGGAGAGTGTTTGGGGAGGTAGCTCCATGGGATGAAGCGTCTGACGGGGTAAGCCGCTGGCTATTGCTGACAGGTGACAGGCTGTTCATTTGGCTCATGCGGCCTGCCCTCTACGGTCAGTGGCAATAATGCCCGTGGCCGGTGCTGGCAACTCCCAGCTCCAGGTTCGGAGGGTGGTTTCTACGGGGCGCATCTCAATGCAGTCCACCGGGCAGGGTTCAACGCAGAGGTCGCAGCCGGTGCACTCATCGGCAATAACCGTGTGCATCTGCTTGGCGGCCCCAAGAATCGCGTCCACGGGGCAGGCCTGAATGCATTTGGTGCAGCCAATGCATTCGGCCTCACGGATGAAGGCCACTTTGGTAATGGATTCTTCCCCGTGCTCAGCGTCCAGAGGTTCCGGTTCAACGTCCAGCAGAGCCGCCAGGCTGTTAATGGTGGCCTGACCCCCGGGGGGGCACTTATTGATGGCTTCTCCGTTGGCTATGGCTTCCGCGTAAGGGCGACAGCCAGGGTGTCCACACTGACCACACTGGGTCTGGGGCAGGATGTCATTAATCTGGTCGACAATGGGGTTGCCTTCCACTTTAAAGCGGATGGCGGCAAACCCGAGAATAGCGCCGAAAATCAGGGCCAGGGCCAGCAGGGCACCAATGGCGTAAAGAACGATGTCCATAGTTTGAAAACAGGGTCTCCTTTACAACTTGATCAGGCCGGTGAAGCCCATGAAGGCCAGGGACATCAGGCCCGCACTGATCATGCCGATGGCTGCGCCACGAAAAGGGGTGGGCACATCGGCAGCAGCAATCCGCTCGCGCATGGCAGAAAACAGCACCAGTACCAGGGAAAAGCCCGCAGCGGCACCAAAGCCATAGGTGGCTGAGTCCACCAGGGAGCTGTCCATCCGGTTGGTGTTGAGCAGGGCAACCCCCAGCACCGCGCAGTTACTGGTGATTAATGGCAGAAAAACCCCCAGCACCTTATGAAGCAGGGGGCTGACTTTACGGACCACCATCTCGGTGAATTGCACCACCACGGCGATCACCAGGATGAACGAAAGGGTTTTCAGAAACTCCAGGTTTAAAGGCAGCAGAATGTATTGGTAGGTTAGGTAGCTGCAGATCGAGGCCAGGGTCAGCACAAAGGTGGTGGCCAGGGACATACCCATGGCGGATTCCAGCTTGTTGGAGACTCCCATAAAAGGACAGAGCCCAAGAAACTGGACCAGAACAAAGTTGTTGACCAGTATGGCGCTGACCAGAATCAGTATCAGTTCGCTCATTGGTTTTCCTGCTGCATGCGACTTGCTGCCCGGCCGGGGGCACATGGGTCATCTGAAAGTGAAACGGCCTGAAATCCCGGATACCTGACAGAGGGCGTCAAGTATATATTCCTGTGGAAAGCAGTTAAATCTTTTCCAAAGATTCAAATCGAATATATATAAACCCATGCCCTGAGGTGTCAGCCATGAGGCCTTCGTGAGGGGGCCGCTGTCAGAAGGCAGAGGATTATAGCGCTACTGGAAGAAGGATGCATTCAGTGTTATGGGCAATACCGTGAGTGTTATCAGAACTGAGGAGTCCAATACACTGAAAAACTAAGGCGTCACCAGCCTTTGAAAGTGTTCAATTACCCGATTTAACAGAGGTGCCGGAGGGCGCTTGCTGGACCAGGCCAGGCCCACCGTCCGGTGATCCACCACCCCTTCTGAAAAAGGACGGATCACCAGTTCCGGCCACTCTCTGGCCATTTCTTCCGGTAGAAAAGAGACCCCGCAGTTGGCCAGCAATAGCATGGCGACCTGTTGCTTGGATTCCGCCCGGGCGACAATGTTCACCGAAAGGTTTTTCCGGGCCAGCATGCCGAGGGTTCTGTGGTGAGCCTCGCAGGGAGGGCAGATGATAAAAGGCTGATGATTAAGGTCTTCCAGTTTCACTTCTGGCTTCTGAGCCAGTCGGTGATCCTGATGCAGGCAGAAAACATAATTCTCCCGGAACAGGGGGAGGAAAAGCTCATCGTCGCTTTTCATGAAATCAAGAACCAGCCTGGCATCGCAAGGTTCTTCCAGTTTGCTCAGCTGCAGTGTGTTTTCCCCAATCACCTCCTGAATCTGAGAGAGTACCCGGCCCATGGCTCTGTAGGGAAGTTCAGGCATGACGGCGATGGACACAGACTCCCTGCGTTTTTTCTCCATAAACAGTTTTGGGATACTGTCCAGCTTTTCCACCATCTGCAGGGCAACAGGGTAGAGCTGTTCTGCCTCGGTGGTTGGGATTACCCCCCGTTTGCTCCGGTTGAACAGCAGACACCCAAGCTCTTCCTCCAGCTGGCGTATGGCATTGGAGAGGGCGGGCTGGGAGACAAAGCTCCGCTCAGCGGCGTGGGAAATATTCTGCTCTTCGTACACCGCGACAAATTGCTTTAGTAGCCGGATATCCACTGAATGCCCTGTAATAACCTGTACTTATGGATCATCAAAATAAAAGGTATTTTATGGGAGAGTGTTCCTGAAGGAACATAGCGGCCTGGTTGGGGGCGCCACTGAGAAATTGATGAATAACGGTGCCGAAGTTTACAGGAGACTCTGATAATGACCAAACCTCTCGTCGTGATTACCGGTGCCAGTTCCGGAATTGGTGAAGCCATTGCCCGTACTCTGAGTGAGCAGGGCCATGCATTACTGCTGCTGGCCAGGCGCATTGAGCGACTGGAAGCGATGGCTCTGCCCAATGCTCTTTGCCGGAAAGTGGACGTTACGGACAGGGAAGCCCTGAAAGCCGCCATTCACGAAGCCGAAGAACAATACGGACCAGTAGACTGCCTGGTGAATAATGCCGGTTTAATGCAACTTGGCTTTGCCCACGAGCAGGATCCAAAGGAATGGGACAACATGATTGATGTGAACATCAAGGGCGTTTTAAACGGTGTTCATGCCGTTGCAGCCCAGATGAAAGCCCGAAAGGGGGGCACCATCATTAACATCAGTTCTGTAGCGGGCAAGAAAGGCTTTCCCAGTCATGTGGCTTATTGTGGAACCAAGTATGCGGTGCACGGTCTGTCAGAAACCCTTCGGGAAGAGCTGGCTGACGACAGTGTCAGGGTTATTACGATTGCTCCCGGTGCCGTTGAAACGGAATTGCTGGGGCACACTACCTCAAAAGATATTGTTGAAGGCTATGAAAGTTGGAAGGACTCCATGGGCGGTGTCATTGTGCCCCAGGATATAGCCAACTGTATTTCGTTTGTGTATCAGCAGCCCCAGAATGTCTGCATTCGTGAGCTGGTTGTCACCGCAACCAGGCAGCCTGCCTGATCGTAAAGGTCAGTTTGTGCTTACTTTCTGGTTTGACGGATCAGGGCGTGGCTTATGTGACTTAGGGTGAGCTGATGTTTTTCTGGCTTTAGGTAATTCCGGCGCTGGACGACGGTCATCCAGCAAGTGCCGTATCGTCAGCACCGGGTGCTTCAGAAGGAGTCTGGGGCCTGCCCAACGCATAATAGTGCGAATTTTCTCCCTCGGTTCCGGCTTGTAGCAGTGTACAGGACACTGAGCGCAAGTCGGTTTTTCCGCTCCGTAGATACACCTTTCCAGTCGTCTTTTGCAGAAAGCCTGAAGCGACAGGCACTCATTGCAGAGCGTGGGGTGCTTGTGGTGGTGCTGGCAATAAAGCAGGATCATTGCGGACACTGTCCGGTATTCCCGCTCAAGCCTAGGGTGGCCTTTAAGGGTCAAGGGCATAACTGCAATCCCATTGTCTGAATTCTCACCGCTTTCAGAGGTACTTATGTTCACATAATCTGTCGGGAACGCCAAATGGTCTTCTGAATCTTTCAGGTGCTCACCGGGTGATCGAAAACATAAGCCCAACAGACTGCCAGAGAAATGCTGTATGATGGGCGTTCGCCGATTTTATGATGGACTCCGGTAACAAACGCAGTGACTCAACCATGAGCCAGACAACCCTTCAGAAAACTGCAGAAACAGCAGTGATTGAAAAAGAGAAGTTGAACCAGGAGACCGCCAGAATAGCCTGGGCTGATCTTCAGAAACATTTTGCCCGGGGTGTGGTTTACCGGGTTGATCCTTCCCTGGACTTGATAGAAGTGGGTTATCAGATGTCTGTAGATAACCGTGAACAAGTCGGGAAGTGGCTTGACCAGGAGCTGCTGGGGAAGGTGACCGACCGGCAGGCTGGCCACTGGTATGAAACCAGTGCCGTTTTGTGGGCGACGGTGGTGCAGCCCTGGGTGTTGGTACAGGCTGCCAGGGATGAAGTGAGTGGAAGAACACCGTAACTCTGTTCAAATATCGAATAATGTTAGGCTTTCTCTGGATGAAGTTGAGCTGAGTTTTATCCGTGCCCAGGGGGCCGGAGGGCAGAATGTCAATAAAGTGTCGTCTGCAGTGCACCTTCGTTTTGATATTCAGGCCTCGTCATTGCCTCTGTTTTACAAAGAGCGGCTGTTACGACTGAGTGATTCACGCATTACCCGCGATGGCGTGATTGTGATCAAGGCCCAGCAGTTTCGCACCCAGGAAAAAAACCGGGAGGATGCCCTGCAGCGTCTGGTGGATGTGATTCGTCTGGCTGGTGCGGTACAGAAAAAGCGCCGTCCCACCCGCCCAACACGCTCCTCTCAGAAGAAGCGTGTTGACCGGAAAAAGCAGCGGGGGCAGGTTAAGAACCTGCGTGGCCGGGTCAGTGACTGAATCTGGGTTGAAATGCCCATAGCGAAAAAAAGGTCTTAACGCAGGAATAAAGCAGAGAGTGATGAGATGACCCCCGCCATTAATGCCCTCAAAAAAGCGAAAATTATCCACCAGGTGCACCAGTATCAGCATGATCCAAACAGTACCTCCTATGGTGAGGAGGCGGTTGAGAAAATGGGGCAGAATCCTCATCAGGTGTTTAAAACCCTGGTGGTCACACTTGATTGCAAACAGCTGGCGGTAGCGGTGGTTCCCGTTGCCGCAAAACTGGATCTGAAAGCCATTGCCAGTGCCTGCAAAGCCAAAAAAGCCGCCATGGCAGAACCCGCTGAAGTGGAGCGAAGCACCGGCTATGTGCTGGGTGGGGTCAGCCCTCTTGGTCAGAAAAAGCGGCTGCTAACGGTTGTGGACCGCTCTGCGGAATCTTTTGACTCTGTTTTTGTCAGTGCCGGGCGCAGAGGGCTGGAAATAGAGCTGGCACCTGACCAGTTGTTGAGGCTGACGTCCGGTGTCTTTGCTGGAATTACCCGTTGAACGAACTGCCTGATGTGTGGGCGGCATAAGAAGGGCAAGTGACCAGGTGATCATTGACCAGCCCCATTGCCTGCATATAGGCATAACAGATGGTGCTGCCCACAAAGCTGAATCCCCGCTTTTTCATATCCCGGCTCATCCGGTCTGACACTTCAGTGGTGGCCGGGACATCGGCCATGTTCTGATGATGATTGATGATGGGGCTGCCCTCGACAAATGACCAGAGATAATCACTGAAGCTGCCAAATGCCTCCTGAACCCGGATAAAGGCCTGGGCGTTTTTTATGGCACTCTGGATTTTGAGGCGGTTGCGAATGATGGATGAGTCCTGCAACAGGCGCTCAACATCCTGCTCATTCATCTGGGCCACTGTATGGACATCAAACTGGTGAAATGCCTGTCGATACCCTTCCCTTCGCCGGAGGATGGTGATCCAGCTGAGCCCGGCCTGGGCGCCTTCCAGGATCAGAAACTCGAAAAGCTTCCGGTCATCATGGCAGGGAACCCCCCACTCTTCGTCATGGTACTGGATATAGAGGTCATCGCCATGGCACCAGTGGCATCGTGGGTCGGTCAAAACAGGGGTACTCCGTCATCCTTTAATGGGTGGTCAGGTGTTTCAGAATGGCTGTCTGATGGAATGAATATACCAGGCTTGCCTGCTGAAAAGCGATGTTTCCTGATGCCGCTGCTGATCTTCAATTGAGAGCTTTGAATTCTGGCCACTACTGCCATTGCCGGTTAAGATACACTTTCAATCCATTAAAGGCGTAACGCGAATGAAGATAGCCAAAGAGAGAGTGGCGCTGTTTCATTACACCCTGAAAAACGAGGGGGGCGAAATTCTCGACAGCTCGGAGGGCGAGTCTCCCATGGCTTATCTTCACGGTGAGCACAACATTGTCGAGGGGCTCGAAAAAGCGCTGGAAGGCAAAGCAGCCGGTGACAAGCTGGATGTGACTGTTGAGCCCGCAGAAGCCTATGGCGAATACGATGAGAACCTGGTCCAGCCGGTACCCCGTGAACAGTTTGGTGACCACCCAGTGGAAGTGGGCAACCAGTTTCATGCGGATACTGCCATTGGCCCAAGGGTGGTAACGGTGGTTGCCATTGATGATGAGCAGGACCAGGTGGTAATTGATGCCAACCATGCCCTGGCCGGTGAAACACTTCATTTTAATGTTGAAGTGGTTGAAGTCCGGGAAGCCACCAAGGAAGAGCTGGATCACGGTCATGTTCATGGACCGGGTGGACATGTGCACTGAGTTGCAGCCTCCTTTCTGATTAAAAAAGCCGACGCCCGTCGGCTTTTTTGGTTTTTACTGTTTGAGAAGAGCATGGCTCAGCCTGAACTCATTTGAAAATGCACCTTTTGCTTCTCGTTTCGAACTTGTTCGAAACAATCGCAGGGATGCGGCCAGAAACAGCTTGCTGTTTCTGGATATAGACCGCGCAAAGCTCCAACGTGACAAATATGCACTTTCTAAGTTGGCGCGGTTTAAACGAAATGAACGAGTTTACGAATACAGGATATTTACAAGCATTCATGTATGTATGTAAACTGCAGTCAAAATGATTTGCCATTCCAATAAGTAGAAGCCCATGAAAACCAGAAAAATAGTTGTAGCTTTCGGGGTGCTGGCCATTCTGGCACTGGCCGGTTACCGGCTTAATGGCCCGGGAGAGGGCGCCCCTGTTGTTCATGAAATATCCCCCGTTCGAGTGGAAACCCTCCAGGTTCAGCCTGGATCGTTGTCAGCCTGGGCCTTTGCTGAAGGAACGGTTGAGGCGCTGCAAAAAGCCTATCTGAATTTTGAGCAGCCGGGAAAAGTGGTTCACATTGGCAGTCTTGCGGATGGCTCAATGTTACGGGAAGGGGCCCGGGTGTTTGGACCCAACGATGATGTGCGTCTCGGACAGATGCTGGCCAGAATGGATAACCGGGAAAATACCGCAGAGGTTCTGGCCCTGGAAGCCCGGCTGCAGTCGGCCAGGGAGAGAAAAAAAGAAGCGGAAGCCGGGGTCAACATGGCCCTGAATGACCAGAAACAGGCAGAGCAGGATTTTGCCCGAATTGAGGCGATTTATAGCAAGGGCGTGGTATCACGAGATGAGTTTGACCGCTATCGCACCGCCATGCTCAATGCCCGGGTGGGGGTTGAGGCGGCCCAAAGCAGCCTGCAGGCGGCCATTTCGGAAGAAAAAGGCGTTGCTGCGGATTTGAACCGGGCCACGGTCAATCTGGAGAAAACCAGCCTGTTTGCGCCTTTTGACGGAGTGATCACCGCCATGAATGTCCTGCAGGATAACTATTACTACCCTCCTGCCGGTATCAGCTCCAGTAAAGAACGTGAGGCCACCAGTGCCATTGTGGTGGTTGACGACAGCCGTTACGAAATAAAGCTGGAAGTCTCCGAAGCCGAAGCGGGTTCGATCCGGGAGGGGCAGTGGGTTTTTCTGGCCCAGGATGACCGGGTGCTTTATGACGCAGTGGGTTCTGATTTTGATCATCCCGGTATTGTTAAAGGGCAGGTATGGTCTGTCAGCCCGGCATTAAGTCTCCAGCGTCGTTCAAGGCTGGTGAAGGTTAGAACTTCCGGGGATGCCCGCGCTATTCAGGATGGAATGTTTGTTCGGGCCTGGATAGCAACAGAGCGCAGGGAGCAGGCATTGACTCTGCCCTGGCAGGCTTTGTCGTTCAGAGATGGCAGGCCCTTTGTTTTTGTGGTGGGCAGTGATGACCGTGTCCAGCAGCGGTGGCTGACGCTGGGTTTGCAGGGGTTACTGAATATTGAAGTTATCCAGGGGCTTTCTGAGGGCGATCGGGTCGTGGTTAAAGGCCAGCACCTGCTGACCGGGGGCAGCCAGGTTGAGTTAGTGGGCCAGAAACTCGCGGTTCAAAATGAAAGCAGTCAGGCAGGGGGCGGGCAATGAAGTGGTTAAACCGCAAATTGTTTTTGGAAACCCTGTTTGCCCGGTTGTTACTGGGGCTATTTCTGCTGTCCGGGGTTCTGTCCTATAACTCGATGGTTCGGGAAAACTATCCGGATCTGGAAATTCCCAAGGCGCTGGTGACGGTCTCCTGGCCCGGGGCGGCTCCGGAGCAGGTGGAAAAAGAGGTCACCAAACCCCTTGAGGATGAAATCCGCAGTGTCAAAGGGCTGAAGACGTTCAGTAGTGGTTCTTACCATTCTTATTCAGTGGTGGCGGTTGAGTTTGATGCCGATATGCCGGTTGCGGACGCTCTTCAGCGGCTCAGGGCGAAAGTGGATAAAGCGGAAAGTGAGTTTCCGGTGGGCAGCGGGATTGAAAAACCGGAAATCGAAGAGATGTCGGTTGCCGATATGCCGGTAATCAGCTGGGTTTTGCACGGCGATGTGGATGATCTGGTGCTGACGGATGTGGCCAAACGACTGGAGTCCCGTTTTGAAGCCATTTCCACGGTCAAGAAAGTAAACCTTGGGGGGCTCCGGGAAAAGAGCCTGCATATACGACTTAAATCCCATAAATTAAGGGAGCTTGGCATTTCTCCGTTACAGGTCCGGGATCGGGTGCAGGCCGCCAACGAAGATATGGCCTGGGGGGAGTTTGAGAGCAGTGAAAGCACCTTTACCCTGTATCTTGCGGGGCGGTTTGACAGTGTGCAAAAGGTCAGGCAATTGCCCATTACCCGGCTGGGGGATAACCGGCCTGTTCGACTGCAGGAAATCGCCGATGTCAGCCTGAGGCTGGACCGGGAAAAAAGCCGGAATTATTTCAGTCTGGATAACGCCCCGTTTACCCGGGGTATCACTCTGGATGTGACTAAACGACCCGGTGAAGACAGCTTTGCTGTTATTGCTGCGACGGAACAGTTAGTGGCGGAAGTGACCGGAGACAGCATCTGGCCTCAGGGACTGACCCTGACCCGGGTAACCGACGACGGTGAACTGATTGAGCTGGCCTTTGAAGAGATTTCCGGCTCAATGATTCAGGCCGTGATCATCGTTTTTGCGGTTTTGATGTTTCTGCTGACCTGGCGGGAGGCCCTGATTGCCGGGATCGCCCTGCCCGTGACCCTGCTGGCAACCCTGGCCGGAATGGCCATTCTTGGTTATACCCTCAATTCAACCATTATGGTGGGCATGGTGCTGGCTCTGGGTTTGCTGGTGGATGTCTTTATTCTGGTAATGGAGGGCATGCATGAAGGACTGTACGTACGAAAAAAGTCTTTCTCAGAAGCAGCCCTTGATACCGTGAAGACGTTTATTCTGCCGGCCACTGCCGGACAACTGACCACTATCCTGGCCATGGTACCTTTGATGATGGTGGGAGGTATTCCGGGTAAATTTATTCGTATATTGCCACTGACTATTACCATCAGCCTGCTGGTCAGTATTGTTGTCGCTTTTGTCATTTGTATCCCCCTTTCAAGATATCTTCTTGAGAAGGACTCCGGTCGTACCAGGGAACTGATGATTGATCGACTGAGCAGGAAGTATCGTGTACGGCTCAGTAACTGGCTGTCAGGTGCTGTCCTGAAGAGTCGCCTCGTTGCGGGCTGCTGGGTAGCAGGAGCCTTCGGCCTGTTTGCACTGAGCCTGGTGGCGGCAGGAAAACTGCCAGTCATGATGTTTTCAGAAAGTGATGACCGCAAAATCGGGGTGGCAATACAGTTGGGGCCAGATGCCACCCTGGACCAATCCCAGAGGGTGGCGGACCTGGCCGGGGAATATTTGCGAAAGCAGCCCTGGGTTGAGAAAACCATCGCCTATGTGGGGGAAAAGAGCCCGGTGACCACCAGTTCTCTGAATGAGTCCCTGTTACCGGCAAAGGCCACCAATCAGGTGGGGTTTACCCTGATACTGGTTCCCCGGAAAGACCGGGACCGCTTCTCTTTTGATTACCTGGACGACATTCGTGCCGGGCTTGATCAGGCGCTGAAAAACGAGGCGGGCCTTGAAATGTTTCTCACCCATGTGGGAGGCAACCCCTATAATGCCGCGCCGGTTCAGATTGAATTGGTGGGGGCAGACTATGATGTGCTGAGGGATATTTCAGCGGATGTCCGAAGACAGTTGTCGCAGATACCCGGTGTTCAGGGCGTCCGGGATAACCTGGGGGCGGCCCACCGGGAGATCCGTTTTCATTTTCTTCCGGAGCGGCTGAGTTTTCATGGATTATCCGAGCAAAGTGTCGCTCAGCAGGTGCGTATGGCCATGGAAGAAGACGACTTCGGGCGTTTCAAGGTGGCGGGCATTCAGGATGACCCGGACATTCGCATCAGTATGGAGTGGCCAAGCCGCGCCGGAGATCTTGGCAGTCCAAGGCACCTGGCAGAAATGCAGCTAATGCGGGTGATTACAGAGGATGGCCGGGGAGTGCCTTTTCTGGATTTGGCTGATTACCAGCTGATGGCTGCTCCCCAGGTGTTTGTGCATACCAATGGGCAGAGAGCGGTGACGGTGCAGGCCCGTTCTGAAGGCGAGACGGCAACAACTATCATGAAGGCCATGATTCCCCACCTGGAAAAAATGAAACAGTCCTGGCCTGCTGGCTATGACTACCGGCTGGCGGGTGAGATGGAGTCCACGGATGAGAGTTATGGCAGCATGGGGGGCGCTCTGATGCTGGCCATGGGCATGATCTTTGTTCTGCTGACGCTGGTGTTCAACTCCATGCGTCAGCCCCTGATTATTCTTCTGGTGGTACCCCTGGCATTGACCGGTACCTTTATCGGCTATTTTCTCGTGAATATACCCATGTCGTTTATTGGGCTGATGGGTGTGGTTTCCCTGGCTGGCATAGCTGTGAATAACGGGATTGTTCTGATTGAAACCATGAACCAGCATCGACACAGTGGGATGTCGGTTGCTGAAGCAGCGGCCAGGGGAGCGGCTGACCGCCTTCGTCCGGTGATCAGTACCAGCCTGACCACAGTTTTGGGGTTGATTCCCCTGGCTAGCAGTGACCCCCAATGGTATCCCCTGTGTATGGCCATCATCTTTGGGCTGGTTGCTTCTACTCTGTTTGCCATGGTGGTGGTGCCTGCCCTTTATTTACTTCTGACGCCTGAAACACGTTTTTCAGAGAATGACTGTACTGCCGAGCTTAGCCCTCACCCAGACCCTCTCCCAGAGAGAGAGGGCTTTAAAAGTTTGCACTGCCAAACTCCCTCTTCCAGAGGGGGAGGGCTTTAAAAGTTTGCACCGCCTAACCCCCTCTCTCAGAGGGAGAGAGCTTTAAAAGTTTGCACCGCCTAACCCCCTCTCTCAGAGGGAGAGAGCTTTAAAAGTTTGCACCGCCTAACCCCCTCTCTCAGAGGGAAAGGGCTTTAAAAGTATGCACTGCCTAACCCCCTCTCCCTCTGGGAGAGGGCCGGGGTGAGGGAAATTATGGTTCGAAGAACGAAAGAAGACGCTGAAAAAACCCGGATCCAGCTATTGGAAACAGCGTTGGCTCTGTTCAGTGAAAAGGGAATAGCCAATGTGACCCTGGCCCAGGTGGCATCTGCTGCGGGAGTGACCCGGGGGGCGATCTACTGGCATTTCAAAGATAAGGCCCAGATGCTGGAAGCCCTCTGGGAAAAAGTGTTTGACCCACTGGACCAGTATTTTGCTGCCCAGCTTGAAGCGGATGAACAAGATCCTCTGAGGGTGCTCAGTGAGCTGGGAAAGCGGGTATTGAAGGAAGTGGCCACCAACCTTCAGTTTCAACAGATCTGCCGCATCAGTCAGCAGGCGGCCTTTGACCTGCAGATGATTGAGCGTTGGAATGAGTTTTGTCTGCAAAGCCGACGGCAGGTGACGCTCCTGATGAAAAGGGCAAAAAAACGGGGGCTGTTAAGAGAGGACATCTCTGCAGAAGCCGCTTCACTGGTCGCCAGTGGTTATTATCAGGGGGTGATAGAACGATGGCTTTGTGTAGGAGAAACCGTTGACCTTGAGCTGGAGGGGGACAGAATTGCAGAAGTGATTTTTGATGGCCTTCGGGCGAAACCGCACCAGATTGGTTCAGGCCTGTGTTAATTAATCTTTAGGTAATCGGCTATGGGAGAGATATTTCCATGGTTATACAGAAGACTTCGGTCGCTGATCTTGATCGTTTTCCCTCACCCCGGCCCTCTCCCAGAGGGAGAGGGGGTTAGGCGGAGCAAGCTTTTAAAGCCTTCTCCCTGTGGGGTAGGGAAAAAGCCTTTTGAAGGCGTAACCTGATAGGCGTCGGGGGATTTTTCGGAAGCATTCAGGCTACCAGCTTACGCAGGTTGCTGCTGCGAAGCGCAACAAGGACATTTATCCCAGCCCTACCATGGGGGCCAGAAGAAGATAGAGATAACGGGCGGCGACGCCGGCACAGATACCACCCACGGTATGGGCCAGAATGGCTTTGGACGTGAGTTGTCGGTAACCAAGGGAGTCCAGCATAGCAGTATGGGTACTCAGATAGCCACTCCAACACATGCCCATGGCCGTGAATACGGCAATATCACTGCCACTGATAATGCCCTGGCTGATAAAGTTAGGCACCAGCGACATAGCCGCACCCACAGCCCCCAGTGAAGTGATGGGAAATGCCACCAGTTCAGGATGCTTGAACCCGAACAGGAACTCAAAAAGCCAGGACAGGTGAGCAGCCAGCCAGGGAAGGAGGGCAACCCCTTCAAAGGCTGCTCCGGTGTACCCCCCCTGAGGGGCGCCAAAGGTCAGGAGCATGACAAAGGTACTGATGATCAGAACGCCGGGGATAATCGCCACGCCCATTTTTACCCCGCTTTTACCGCCATCCAGCAGGGCGTTCAGAAATCTCAGCCAGACCGGGTCGGAAGTAAAGTGTTCGTCCAGCAGGTCGCTGTGATTTTCCTCAAGATCCAGTTTATGAATTCGTGGGTCATTACGAATCAGGCGTTGCATCAAACGGGTAGAGATAATCCCTCCAATGGCGGCTCCGAGAAAACCGATCATGGCAGGTGCAAAAAACGTCTGGCCGCTTTTACCGGTCTCCAGGGTAGCCATAAAGGTAATGACGATAAGCCCCATGCCAAAGGCCGTGCCAAAATTGGTCAGGGAAATGATCTCGTAGGGTTTGAATGACCGGTTGTAGCGATGGTCTCTGGCCAGTCCAATGATGGCCGGGTTATCGGAGAAAAACGTCATCATGGCTGCCATGGCGGCGCGCCCGGGAAGGTTGAAGATGGGGCGCATCATTGGCACCAGCAGCTTCTCCAGCAGGGAGATGACATGGAACTCCATCAACAGACGACCGACCGCTCCCGCCAGCACCGTAATACCCATCAGAAACAGCACTGTGTTCAGAAGAAGCTGATGAGCCGTGTTAAAGAGAGTGTTGAACAGGTTGGTTACTCCCATGGTATGGCCAATATAACCAAACAGGAGGCCGCTGACGGACAGCAGCACCAGGGGTTCGATTACCTGGCGAACATTAGCAGTACTGGTGGCCTTGGTAGAGACAACTTCACTCATGGAAACTCCGGGCGGGGGCAGAATCTATAGATTAGACAATATTTTCCGGTTATGCGGTATTGGTATAAATCAGTGAAAAAAACCGGAACAGCCGGAGGGGAATAAACCTTGAAATACAGCTCAAAGCCGAATGTCTATACTCAGAATTATTTTGAATAACTGCCGAGTATAAAATTCAAATTAGAGGCTTTTTTTAGGACTTTCGTTCATGGAATACATTCGATGTAAAGCGCTATTGATCCCATTAATGGCTTTTCTGTTTTCTTTTCCAGGGCCCGTCTTTCCAAATTTACATTTAATTCATGGGACAGAAGAGGGGGCTATGGGGCTTTACAAGGCGGGAATTCTCATTCCTGTGGTTCCATTGCTTATCTTTCTACGAGACGACTCAGCTGTAGGCAGTTTTCTGTTGCCTTTTCATAAGGCCTTGTTAATACAGTGGGGTGGAGGTAACGAGCCGGATGGAAATGGTGATCAGAATGAGTCAGTAAAAGGCGGGGAAGCAAGTAGTGAGGCAACGGCTCACTTTAGGGATGGGGCTGGAGAAGTGCGTGGCTGGATGATTGTAGAAGAGGGGGGGGACGGTGATTCCGACCCACCCGAGCGGCCTGTCAGTTATGATCGGGAAGCGCCTGAGGATGCCTTTATTCTGGTTGATGATGAACCCCAGTGGTTTGAGGGAAGGTTATTCGGGCAACGAACACTTCAGATGACTGATATGGAAAAAAGTCAACTGTTGCAGGAGCGGCATACGTCTATAAATACCCGTGTTGTTGGTAATATTGTGATGCATCAGAGAGGCACTTCCTATCCTCTGAAGCTGGATGGAGCCACATTTTACTGGCCAACAGCAAGAGCACCTTTGGGTGGTCGATTTTATTATTGGTTTCAGCTGGAAGATTACAATATTGAAATTTTAATTCGTCCTTACAATGGACAATGGAGCCTGTTTGCAGGAAGAATGAATCATCAAAAAACTGGGCTTGGAGACCAGGAAAGACTGGTTATGTCTCTGTATGGAGCAAGTGTTAAGCCCTTCTTTAAAGTTCCAATGACCCGCCTGGACATTGCTTCTATTCCCGGGGACTCCATGGGCCGTTGGGCCATACGTCATAAACAGGGGGATAAAACCTTGGAGGCGTTACCGACTGTGGTTCTTAGAATTGAAAGGGAGTTGGTTCAGCCTGATGTCAAAATCGAAACTTCAGAGAGTGATGAGGATCGTTTTGATAGTGGTTTTTCAGAGAGTATCAATCTGGAAAAGCTTTCCATGGATTGAAACTCTCTGCTGAGGGGAGCTTAATGCTCCCGGGTGGTACGGAATTCAATATCCGGGTGGCGCTCTTCTGCCAGGGAGAGGTTTACCCGGGTAGGTGCCAGGTAGGTCAGATAACCACCGCCGTCTATTGCCAGGTTGTCGGCACATTTGCGTCGAAACTCATCCAGCTTACGATCATCATCGCAGTCAACCCAGCGGGCGGTATTGACGTTGACGGGTTCGTACATGGCCTCAACCTTGTATTCATCTTTCAGCCGTCGCATAACCACATCAAACTGAAGGACACCCACCGCACCGAGAATCAGGTCGTTGTTGTTCAATGGCATGAACAGCTGGGTGGCCCCTTCTTCTGACAGCTGTTGCAGGCCCTTCTGCAGCTGCTTCAGCTTGAGTGGGTCTTTCAAGCGGACCCGGCGGAACAGTTCCGGGGCAAAGTGGGGAATGCCCATAAACTTGACGATTTCGCCCTGGGTGAAGGTATCGCCGATCTGAATAGTACCGTGGTTATGGAGGCCGATAATGTCTCCGGAGATGGCTTCATCCACATGGGACCGGTCACCGGCCAGGAAGGTCACTGCGTCGGCAATCTTTACATCCTTGCCGATACGGACATGCTTCATCTTCATATTGCGGGTGTATTTTCCGGAGCAGATACGAAGGAAGGCGATCCGGTCGCGGTGCTTGGGATCCATATTGGCCTGGATCTTGAACACAAAACCTGAAAATTTGTCTTCATCCGCAGCGACGCTTCTTTCATCGGTCTTTCGGGGGAGAGGGGAGGGTGCCCACTGGACAAAGTCATCCAGCATTTCCCGAACCCCGAAGTTGGCCAGGGCGGTGCCAAAGAAGACCGGGGTCATTCGGCCTGCCTGGTAGGCTTCCAGGTCAAACTCATGGCTGGCGCCGCGAACCAGCTCTATTTCTTCCGACAGGTCTTCGTGGAGGTCGCCCAGCAGTTCCCGTGCTTCATCCGAGTCCAGGCCCTTGATCTGGATATCGTCCGGGATAACGCTGGCCTGCCCGGGAGTGAAGACATGGATGGTGTCGGTGTAGAGGTTGTAGACACCCTTGAAGTTCTTGCCCATGCCAATGGGCCAGGTGATCGGAGCGCACTGGATTTTCAGGATGTCTTCAATTTCATCCAGCACCTCAATCTGATCCCGGACCTCACGGTCCATTTTGTTGACAAAGGTGAAGATGGGCGTATCCCGGAGTCGGCACACTTCCATCAGTTTGATGGTGCGGTCCTCGACCCCTTTTGCTCCGTCGATGACCATGAGGCAGCTGTCCACCGCGGTCAGGGTGCGGTAGGTGTCTTCCGAGAAGTCTTCGTGCCCGGGGGTGTCCAGCAGATTGACGGTACGTTCCCGGTAGGGGAACTGCATGACCGAGGTGGTAATGGAAATACCCCGCTCCTGCTCCATTTTCATCCAGTCGGATGTGGCCATACGGCCGCTTTTACGGCCTTTGACGGTACCGGCCAGCTGAATGGCACCCCCGAGTAGCAGGAGCTTTTCGGTAATGGTGGTCTTACCGGCATCAGGGTGCGAGATGATGGCGAAAGTGCGCCTTTTCCCGACTTCTGTTGTTATTGAGGTGGACATGTTGGTTTCCGAATGGTTACGCGTCTATTTTGGCCACCAGTTTCATGCAATGAATACACAAAAAGGATGTGTACAAAATGATTTGACGTTTGAGTGCAGTGAATTATCCAAATCACCGGCTCAACTGCAAGTTGATCTGGGGTTTTGTCCGGTGTTTCTTCAGGCTCTTCGGGGAATGTCACGGATGGCGGGTTGATAACCCGTGTTACCAGTCACTCTGGCAACACGGGAGAAAGGCTATTAAAAACGGTGCATTACCACCAGTAGCCCATCTGGATCACAATAAAATCCAGGGCCTCATTCTGGGAGTGGAGGTTGGCGTTGGAGTAATGAAACCAGCCCGCAGAGACTTCATACTGCTTTCTGAGGCCAAACCGGGTGCCCATCAGGGTTCGAACTTCAAACTGGGTATTGCCCCCCATATTGATGGGGGATTTGTTTTTCTTCTCAATGTCTTTTTTCGACTGATAACTCAGGCCAATGCCGGCATCCAGAAACACTCCCAGGGTGTTGTTGGTTAGATGCTCCAGCCTGAACACCGGGGCGAAACTCACGGCTGTAATGTGCCCGGCGCCATCAGGGCTCGGGTTGTCTTCAGCGCCCAGGCGGCTGGTCCAGTAATTCACCGCAAGGTCTGAATAACCGGTTAATGCCCAGGTGTTGTTGGGCTTCAGCCAGTTGTGATTCCAGCTCCAGCGCAGGCTGGCCCGGTAATCGTCCAGTCTGGCTTTACTGTGAAGGTATTGGCCATAGCCAAAAGAGGCCCCATCGGGTTTCAGGTCCAGGGCAAAGGAAGAGGCGGGGGACAGCGCAAACGCGAAAGCCATACCGCGGAGAAATCCCTTCTCCATTGTTCAAGCTCCTTACTGATTGATTCAAGGAAATCGCGGTACGGCTTGGCTCATGCGATACCTTTTCAGTATTGAGGAGTTTTCTGGCAATGGGAGGAAAAAAGACATTTTTTGTGGAGGGTTGTGGACATTCAGCCTGGTCTCTTGCCTCAAACAGACAAAGCAGCCCTTCAGGCTGCCTGTTTATCCGGGTTCCCTGAATGAGGTGATTGACTCGCAGATACTGGTGTTCCTGACCTCTGGGAATTTACAAGCAATGCTTCATAAAAAAGCCGTGCATTCCGGCAGCTCAGGGGCAGTTTTGCAAAAAAACTGCCATTAATCTGGCTCTCCCGGAACAGCAGGTTGTGAAGGCGATCAAAGAGCCCGGAGTGAACCGATTCCGGGTGTTGCCAGAACTGGTCAAGAGAGCACTGGGAAGTGAGCCGGGGAATATCGTAAAAGGCCCGTCCGGTGACTTTGACCGGGAGTGAATGCAGCAGTGCCGATAACCCCACCGTGCTGTTGACCGTAGCCACCCCTTTAGCGTGCTTGTAAAGCTCAGGAAGGGGGACGTCATGGCAGTAAAGCACCCGCCCTTCCAGCCCGGACTGGGCAGCGATCTGGTTGATAAAATCCCGGTAGTGGGTATACCCCCGATCCATGGGGTGGTGCTTGAACACCAGTGCATCCCCGGGTTTTGAGTGGTTGGCAAATGAGCGGATGTACTCTTTGATCACCGCTTCCACGGAATCGTAATCACTGTGGTAGAGCATCTGGGAGTCGTCATGCACTTGCAGGGGTACCAGGAAAAACTGTCCACTGAGCTGGGTTGTCAGCCGTTGCTGAACCCGGCGGTCCTGATACTTGCACAATTGCTTTCTGGCCGCTCCCCGAAGCCACTGGGCACCTTCTATGATCGGGGAGAAGTTTCGGTGATGAAGATATTGGGAAAACCGTTTGCGCTGGAAAAAGGCCGCCCAGTAATACAGGGAGGCGAAGAGGATCCGTTGCTTCATGGTGGGCGGCATGATTTCTGGGGAATAAAGCCGTTCAGCAGGCGCTGCTGCCAGTGCTGCGCTGGATAGATCCAGAGAGGTCAGTGCATTCACACCGCCGACTTCCAGGGTGATGGTGTTGGGCCTCAGGTACCCCTCTTCAAACACCATAAATGCCACCCCGAGCTTTTCGCAGACGGGTCGGGCAATGCGGTGATAGTGCCGACAGTCCCCCATCAGAAAGACCGTATGGATTCTGTGCCGGATCAGGTAATGTTCCAGATAGCCGGGCCAGTCGGTCAAAGCCCCCCGAAAGTCAACACAGTGATCAGCCCCTGCGTACCACTGGTCCCCCCCGTTAAAGTTGATCTTATGGGTGGTGTAGCCTGAGTCACTGAACTCCCTGGCCAGCTCCCGGAAAAAAGGCCCTAGGGGACCCTGCAAAAAGAGCACCGTTTTTGCAGCATCTCCGGCATCTGCAGTGGTATTCGAGGGCGCATGGGTCATCATTGAGTGAGTACCTCCAGCAGAAAGCGGGCTTTTCGGACTTTTCTGCCGAACCAGCTGTTGACCCGGCCTCTTTTTATGGGAGAGGTTTTGGGATGGGTCCGTTGTCTGGCCAACTCGTTAATAACCCGTTCCGGTGTGGTGAAACGTCTGGTCTGCCAGTGAACGTAGCGCGGGTAATGGCAAAGGGCGATAAATACCAGTGCCTCCAGAGAGCGCTTCCGGGTGCGGCGTGAGCTGTTGCAATGATCATGGGTGAGGCCCCAGCCTGCATAAAAGGGCAGGCCCCAGCAATGAACCTGTTTCTGTTGCAGAAGGGCTTCAAAGCCTGCCTGGGAGCTCATCACATGGACGTCATCACTCTGGGCGATGCAGTCAAAAATGTCCGCGCTGGTGACCTGGCGATCGGCGTATTGAAGCACCTCGGCTTCTGGGATATGCCCCTGACGACCGGCTTGTACGACATCCGGATGGGGTTTGTAGACGACATAAGCATCAATATCATGCTCGTTAATGTAATGTCGAACTTGGCGGAGAAGCTCAAGATTGCTCTGTATGACCGGGCTTCCGTAACGAAGAGAGGCGTCTGAATCCACCTGTCCAGGAACCAGTATGCGGCGCTGGTTTCTGGTCGCACCGGCAAACACCGGGTCGGACTGACCGCCTAAATTGTATTTACTGATGCGCTGTCGAAGCAAAGCCTGGATCAGCCCGGCTCCACGTTGGGTCTGCGTTTCGTTAACGGGGAGGTGTTCCAGAGCATGCTCCAGTCCACTGGTGCAGGTGGAATCGTAATAGATGCCCCGATTATCCAGCACCAGAGAAGCGGGGCGGCGTAGATCGGCTCCCAGTCCACAGGAGCGGATAAAACCGTCCTCCATCCGCCATACCGGTGTTGTCTGGTTGTCGATGCCTTCTGGCATCCGTTTGCGTCCCCAGATCAGCAGGCCTTTTGAGCCAGCCGTTCTGGGCAACCGTTTCTTCAGGCTTTTTGGGTGACGAACAAACACCAGTTGCCGTGCCATTCCCCCAACAAATTGCCGGATAAAGGCCCGCTTCCAGAGGCTGAACCCCACTGCGTAGAGGGTATTCACTTCCGGGTGCTGGTACTGGCGCTGAAGTGCAATAAGTTCAACAAGGGCTTCCAACTGGCAGGGAGCACCGGTTTCCGGATCAATGTAGCGGGTGTATTTCAGACAGGCAGCGGCGAAAAGGCGCTCAATAGTGTGTTGCTGCTGGCGGCGTTGGCAGGAGGCTCGGTCATCGGTCAGCCCCCAGCCGCTGTAGAAGGGGACACCAAAGCAGACCACCGGACATTGATGGAGCAGCGCTTCAAACCCCAGCTGGGAGGTGACCACATACACGGACTGGAAGCAGTGAAACAGGGACTGGGCATTGATCGGGTCCGACAGTATTCGTATACGGCTTCTGTCTTTTTCAGAGAACTCTTGCCCAGCAGTTAGTGGGTTCTGGTTGTGGCTCAGACTACATACAAGGTGGTCGAAATAGCCCTTTTTCCGGCCCAGAACCACATCAGGGTGTACTTTAATCCAGATTTCAGACTCCGGATTTTCTTCCAGAGCTGCCCGGAGCATCTGGCCAAAACGGTTCTTGTCAGCCATGCCAAAGGTGACGGAACAGTCCCCAAAGGTCTGGTCAACCACGAGCACTTTGTTAAGGTTCTTGCTTTCCATCAGCTGGGGGGAGGAACCCAGGGGCTCATGGTTGTATTTACTGATGCGGTGCTCGCGGATTCTGGCAATTAATGCCCCGGCGCGCTTTTCCAGCTCAGGCGTCAACCAGTCCGGTTGATTCAGTAGATTTTCAAGGTCTGATGGGGTGGTTGCGTCGTAATAAATGCCGGTTTTATCGACGATTAGGGAAAAACGACGATCCCCTAATGCCGGGTGCCCCAGATAACTGATAAAGCCGTCTTCCAGGCGCCAGAGTGGGCGCTGCAGACGGGTTGCAAGGCGCTCTGCTTTTTGGGTGTTGGTTTTTTTGCCCCAACCGAGCACTGCCTTGATGTTTTTCTGCTGAGAAAATCCGGCCGTGAGTCCATGGTATTTGACCGGACTGCCTTGCAGCAGTTGAGTGAGTTCAGGAGACTGGGCAATACCCCTGGAAACCGTTAACAATCCGGACAAACCATCAACACCCTTCTGTGGTTTTCTAGTAAATGAGTGGGGATGTTGACCCCGTCAATACTGACAGGTAAGGAGGTGCTTACCTTGCGCATGAGAGTATTCCATTTTATACAGGGGGATAATGAGAAAATCGATCAGGGAAATCCACGAATGGGAACTGGTTATCCGTTTTGATAGAAGGCTGAAACCCTGTCGAGTTGTTGCTGAACGGGAGGGATTAAAAAGACCAGAAGAGCTTTCTGTAACCGGCTGCTTCTTCGAATAATCATTGGCGAACAGAGAGTCATTGCTCCAAACTGAAGCTGTGTAACACGATGTGCAAAGAGGTCGATATGCCAACTAATTTTGAGCGTGTTATTTCACTCTCATAAATATCTGTTGTTACGTCTCATATCCCGAAAAAACTGAACCGGATTCAGAATAAGTTTTCGCAGCTTGCGCCGCAGCCCCCTTGAAGGTCTTACTACTCCTTCTGCCCAGTGGAACAGCCCCGGATACTCATTTTTATCATAACCATGTTCTGCCATAAGTTGGTGAATGAAATCATCAAAGGGGGGGAGGGCATTGTTTGAGTTGAAAGAAAAGGCCTGCAAATATGGAGCTACAGCTTCTTCAGGAGTAGCTCTGTCCAGGGAGGGAGGGAGGTCAATAGAAGGGCTCGACAGCACCCTGGCAAACAGGGCTTCATTGTCCTGACGTTTACGGTGGTAAGCGCGGTTCAAGGGTCTTGGGTGCCACTGATGCAGAAGAAAATGGCCCTCCAGTAGATGGGGCAGGGCGTAATAACTGTAATAACGGCGAAAGCCCTGATATTGGGCAGGAAACTGGTGTTTGATATCCAGGTGATAATCATCCGGCTTCTTGCCAACAGGGTAGAAAGCAGCCAGTCGATGAATCAGGTCAAAATCCTCACAGCCATGGCCTGAAAAAGCATCCCTGAATCCGCCAAGAGCGATAAACCAGTCTCGACGAATGATCAGGCAGCTCGATGCCAGGGCTATTCCATCCACTTCCGATATTCTCCCTCGCAGATAGGAATCCAGCACCTGCTGATAGAGCATTGGTTGCCTGTGTGGCTCTGAAAAGTCCCTTGCGAAAATGGATGAATATCGTTGTGACAGATAGAGACAAGGGAGCATTAGAAACGCTTGAAGCCCCTCGGTTTCCAGCTTGCTTATGAGGTGGGGCAGCTGATGGATGACCTCTGCACTGATCAATAAATCCGCGTCAAACAGGAAGATATATTTCCCTCTTGCCTGTATCACCGCAGCATTTCGAACCCGGCCGGGGGCAAACACGCCTGGTTGTGGCTCATGACAATAGCGGAGGTTTTTCTGCTGACTGCTGGCTAGCTTCGGACGGGCAGATTTCCGGCCTGTATCGAAAACGATGACCTCAATATGAGGCTGACCAGTAAAGCAGCCAATGGCCGCATCCAGGCGAGTAAGGCAGCCGGAATCACCGGGCCGTGCCCGGAAAGGTATGATAACGGAAAGGCCTATGCTCATAACGGGATTGAAAGGATTGAAGGTTTTGACCTGATGCATTGGGTGGGTTAAGCGATAAAAAAGCTAGACTCTTTTCAGCCTTAATTAAGTCCTTTGTGAAAGGGGTGGCCATGAAACTTTCAGAACAAGTCAAGCCCATCCGTTACCTTAAGGCAAACTCCGCCGAAATGCCTAGCCCGCTTCAAAAGAACCGGGAGCTCCTGATTATCACCCTGAATGGTGAAGCCAAAGCCGTTATCCAGGATATCCATAGCTGCGAAACCTTACAGGAAAACATCGCTCTCTTGAAGCTACTGGCACTGAATACCGGTAGTTGGTCAGAAAACCTTTCCGTATCATTTATCTGATCCATGAGGAGCTGGAAGTGGGTGATAAATCCATTACTGTCGCTGTATTGCTCTGTGTCGATGGACGAAGGAACTTCAATACATTGTTGCAGAAGCGGCTGTTTAGAAGACCCTGTAAATAATTCTGTGTAAACGCTCAACCTTATTCACTGATTGTACCGACCCTGTAAAAGATGACCAACCCGCCCGTAGCGGCGGTTAAACCTCAACGTATAAATACCCTATTTGCTAGCAATGTGCTAGCATCGATAATAGGTCACCTAATTTTAAGGAGATAGTAACCATGGCAACACTGACTATCCGCAACTTGCCAGAAGAGTTGATCGAGCGGCTGAAGGCCAGTGCCAAAGCAGGTAACCGCTCCATGGAGCAGGAAGTACGGGAATTGCTTGAAGCGCGCTATCAGCAAAAGTCTGGCTTGATCAAAGCCATAAAAGAGAGCTGGAAAGAGCTGCCAGAAACCTCAGCCAAAGACATGGACACATGGAGACAGGAAGGTAGACCATGACAAACGCCGTTATTGATACCATGGTCTTTGCCTATGCACTGTTTAATGAGCCGGTACACCGACAGCAAGCCCTGGCTGTATTGGAAAAAACAGAACACATCCATGTCCCTGACCTGTTCCGGGCTGAGTTCTGTAATGTGGCCTGGCAATGGGTAACCCATCAACAGTTAAGTCTGCACCAGGCATTACAGGCAACCGAAAGAGCTGAAGCTCTCATAACGTCGGTAACCAGCAGTGAGCGATTATGGTTCAAAGCCCTGGAAGTCGCCACGTATGCAAAACATCCGGCCTATGATGCGCTGTTTGTGGTATTGGCAGAAACCTTAAACTGCCCACTGATCACTTGGGATAAAAAACTGTTGAGCAAATTTCCAGATATTGCGATTGAGCCTGGAAGGCTGTTAAAACGTTGAAGGGTTCAGAAAAGTTAAAGCGTTTAAACCCTGCAGTAAAATCGTCCAAGCTGTTAACCCCCTTTAACCAATCGGTGAAAACGACCCAAATATTTCCTTCTAATTATTTGTAGTTTGCACAATGCAAGTGCAAGAACTGACCCTGGTGTTACCACCTGGGTTCCTAATTCACATCGGGTGGGAAGACAAGCAAACCGGAGTGTACGGCTATTTGGCTGAAATCACGGTCATTATGAAGAACGGGAAGGTGATAGTGAATGCAAACTGCCGCGATCAGGCAGTCAACGCTTTTTCTAATCGTAACGCCTTTCTTTCGTAATGTTCGATACAGCATAGCAGCTGAAATGTAATGCTCCTCTTCAATGCAATAGTTAGCCAGACAATCCATTTTCTTACGGACATCCTGGCAAACCTTATCACTTTTGATGCCTTGCAACACTTCCATAACAATCACAGGTGTTGTAGCGACACTCCCCAGTAACAAGAGCTCACGAAGCTGCTCTACTTGAGCGTTGGTCTGACCGTTAAGAAAATCAATCCAGACACTGGAATCCACAAGGCAGTCTGTCATCGCAGAGTACGGCTTTGATCAAGATCACCTTCCCAGGCAACCTTACCCTCAAGCTCGAGAAGTTGCTGCTGTTTTTTTCGGCGAACCAACTCCTCCAGAGCATGTTGGATCAGCGCCTTACGAGTGCCTAACCCGGATAATTCAAGAGCTTCGCTAACCAGATCCTGATCGATAACCACGTTTGTGCGAACCAGTGAAGCCATTATATACACCTTTATTTATTTATATGGTGTATCAATAATAGCGTGTGGTAACAATAAAGCAAAGTGAACACCAGGCGTGGCCTGACCGTGCGGCTTCAAATTCCAGCTGCCAGATCCAACCCCACCAAGTACTCCCGAAACCCGCCATTCAACTGCGGATGCCGCAACCCATAGGACGGGGTCAGTAGGGCGGACCATATATGACCCCGGAGTTCTAAAAAGTAGCCGGGGTTGTGAAGGAGCATGAAGTAGTGCGGGTTTTCAAAATACCCATGGGGAAATAATCAACTGCATTAGTTCAGATCTGATCTGACAATTCCCTCTTCAAAAAAGGGAAGGGTTACCGATTTAGATAGAGGGTGAAATCACTGAAATCTAAATCGTAAAAAGGTAACCCTTATGATTCATACTAATC
>NZ_JBLYZI010000035.1:0-49010 GCF_057680865.1 Endozoicomonas sp. Z74 | reverse complement strand
AAGGCGGCTGTTAGAAAAAGAAGTTGCAGATGGCATCTAACACTGCGCCATGCGCCAACAAACGGAAACAACTAATGGAAAAATACAACAGCAAATATGTTGAAAGGCTTGAAGAACTGGTTGATCTGATGACTGAGGCCGTAGAGCAAGCAGCATCCATTATTGATCCGGAAAGGACAGGTTTTGTCTCCACGGAAGTCGCTGAAAAGAACCTGTACGCTTCGATTGACGCTGCAAGCAAGCTCTATACAGACTTTAACGACGAAGACGAATAACACCGGAACATATCTCTGAGCAAAAGGTATAATTTCAAATGGATAAAGATAACATCGCTGAAAATCTCGATGAACTGGCAGATCTAGCTGAGTTCTGGAAAAAGCGGAGAAGTGAAGGCAAGTCACCTAATGGTGTCAGACAGGCAATGCTCATGGTTATAAATGAGATACAACTATATCAACAGCAGGATGCA
Source organism: Endozoicomonas sp. Z74 (assembly GCF_057680865.1). Taxonomy (NCBI): domain Bacteria; kingdom Pseudomonadati; phylum Pseudomonadota; class Gammaproteobacteria; order Oceanospirillales; family Endozoicomonadaceae; genus Endozoicomonas; species Endozoicomonas sp. Z74. Next base: position 48,541 of record NZ_JBLYZI010000035.1, on the reverse strand, counting down.
CACAATCTACTTTCCAGCCATATCAAAGGCCTGAAAAATAGAATATCTAAAGACATGCTGAAAAAAATAAAAACCAACAGTAACACCTAACCCTTCATTAGCCAACCGCCGAAGGCGTTCGGGGTGAACGTAGTTGAATGACTTGTTAGGCTGAATTTGCACAGGAATAAAAAACATGAGTGAAGTTAGAGAATGTCCGTCACATCCTGCCTACAACCTGTTTCCATGCACAATGATTGTCGCAATGTCTATGGGCAAGGTTTACGCCGATACAGGATGCGTTGTTAATTATAAAGGCGAGCTTGGTCATGGTGTAGATGAGTGGCTAGATGATTTCGCTGGCTCACTTGAAGAGCTGTTTTGTGATGGTGAGACTCTACCAAAAGAGCCTGGAGTTTATGAGTTTAAAGGCTCTGCAAGAATACACATGGTAAGTGGCTCTGACGAACCAATAACCTTTCACGGCGCATTTAATAAACTGGATGTTTCGTATTCAGCCTAACACCGGAATATACCTCACCTTAGCCAGGATGGAATTTTAGGCGTGAATTATGAGTCAAATAAAATCGGAACTACTGGAGACCGGGAGAGGTCTTAGGGAAGGAACTCCCGTGAAGAAAATTAGAGGGTTTGGGTCTGCAGCAGGCAGAGCGCTGAGGAAGAGACAGCTTGAGCTGGTCAGGCTGTCCGCCAGAAAGGTCAGCCTGGAAGCGAAGTATCAACTGCGGTTGGCGTTTGTTTAGGGAGGGGGTGATATGTCGGGTATTGAGTGGGTCACCGTAAAAAAAATGGCCGATGAAACCGGTTATACCGAAAAAGCCATTCGCGAAAAAGTTAAGCAGGGGGTTTGGCCAGAGGGACGGGTATGGCGCAAGGCTCCAGATAGTCGCTTGTTGTTCAGCAAAAAGGGGTATAACCAATGGGCAGAATCGAGGCCGCTGAGTTAGTCAAAGGGGTGCCTGGGGTTGAGATCCATGGCAACTCACTACGAATTGTCTTCTCCTATAAAGGGGTCCGCTGCCGAGAATCACTGGGGCTTGCCCCCACGAAAGCCAATGTTAAATATGCTGCCGGTCTCAGATCGGCAGTTATCCACGAAGTCAAAACCAAGAGTTTTGATTACAAGGCTCGCTTCCCAGACAGTCCAAATGCAGTCAAGCTTGGCCGTACTGACACGCTTAAAGAGATCAGGCTGTACAAGCTTGAAGGTAAATACATGGCCATCAAAGCAGCTGACATTGGTAGCCAAACGCTCCGCCGATATAAAGTCTCTTTGAAAGCATGCATCGCTATTCTTGGCAGGGATAGAATGCTGTCCAGCCTGATGCCCGAAGATATAGATAATTTGCGCTCAGACCTGATTGCAACCCGGAAACCTTCTACAGCCAATCATTATCTATCCTGCTTGCGTGGCATGCTCGCTTTTGGTGAAGCAAACCGCTATACCGACATGCTGCTGAGCGAACAGTGCAAACCCTTTAAGAAGAGCAAGCCCCAGCCAAATCCTCTGGAATTGGATGAGTACCAGCGTATTATGATGGATTCGGCGCTGCATCCTACCCATCGGAATCTGATAACGGTCGCGGTATACACAGGCTTGAGAACCGGAGAATTAAGAGCCTTGGCCTGGGAAGATGTTGACCTTGAAGAAGGCACCATCAAAGTCAGTCGCAACATAGCCAAGGATGATGACGGAGAGTTTTTCAAATTAACCAAAACAGAGAGTCAGCGAACTGTTTATCTGATGCCCCCTGCCCTGGAAGCTCTGAAAGCGCAACGGCAATATACCGAACTATTCCCTACTACGGAGATACGGGTTGAACTGGACAAGCGGACATACGATAAGCAGGCTGTTCGCCCGGTTTTTCGCCCAACCTCTGCCCTCCCACACCAGAACCACCATGCTGCTGACTCTGTATGGTATTCAGAGAGTTCCCTTGGCAGTCAGTGGAGAAAGATACTGAGAAGAAACAAAATAACCTATCGCCGGATTTATCAAACCCGCCATACTTTTGCCTGCTGGCAACTCACCGCTCATGGTAACATTGCCTTCATTGCCGATCAGATGGGACATGCGGACTACTCAATGCTGGTAAAAACCTACGCTCGTTGGATGAAAACCGAAAGCAAAAAAGAGGTATCTCGCATCTGGTCAGCCCTTCAAGGCAAGGGTCACTTTTCTGAAGAAAATGCCCCAATTTTGCCCCACGAATTGAGCGAAAACCATTAAGGCATTGATATTAATGGATAAATCAGACCTATCCAAACACACGCCCATGATGCAGCAGTACCTGCGCATCAAACAGCAACATCGTGATCACCTGGTTTTCTACCGCATGGGGGATTTCTACGAGCTGTTTTATGACGATGCCAAAAAAGCGGCTCATCTGCTGGATATCACCCTGACCAAAAGGGGTCAGTCCGGCGGTGAGCCGATTCCCATGGCCGGTATTCCCTACCATGCCGTGGAAGGCTACCTGGCCCGGCTGATCCGCCTCAGGCAGTCTGTTGCCATCGCCGAACAAATTGGCGACCCCGCTACCACCAAAGGACCGGTTGAGCGGAAGGTGGTTCGCATTCTGACCCCCGGCACCATCAGTGATGAGGCCCTACTGGATGAGCGCCAGGACAATCTCCTGGCATCGGTTAACAAACGGGAGGAACAGTACGGCCTGGCGTTTCTCGATATCAGCAGCGGCCGATTCAATGTCCTCGAAGTGTCTGGAGAAGAAGCACTGCTTTCAGAAATTGAGCGGCTGAATCCTGCCGAAACCCTGCTCAATGACGACCAGAGCTGGCCTGATTCACTGCTTCAGCGACCCGGTACCAGCAAGCGCCCCCCCTGGGACTTTGACCATCAGAGTGCCCTGGAACAGTTAACCCGGCAATTCCAGACCAAAAGCCTGGACGGATTTGGCTGCAGCCATCTTGAGCTGGCCATTGAAGCCGCCGGATGTCTGCTTCAGTATGCCAGAGAAACCCAGCGAACCGCGCTGCCCCATATCCGCGCCCTGTCCCAGGAAAACCGGGAAGAAAGTGTGGTCCTGGATGCCGCCAGCCGCAAAAACTTGGAGCTAACCATCAATATGAACGGGGGGCGGGACCACACCCTGGCATCGGTTCTGGACCAGACGGCCACCGCCATGGGAAGCCGACTGCTGAGCCGCTGGATCAACCGCCCCCTGAGAAATATGGAAAAACTTCAGGCCAGGCAGTCCGCTATTGCCGCTTTAAAAGAGGGCTTTTATTTTGAATCCTTACACCCGGTCCTGAAAAACATTGGTGATATTGAGCGGATTCTCGCCCGGGTCGCCCTAAAGTCCGCTCGCCCCAGAGACCTGGCACGGCTTCGGGACGCCCTGCAACAACTCCCGGAACTTCAGCAACTGCTCCAGACCATCGACTGCCAGACCGTCCATCAACTCTCTGCCAGCATCAGTGAACACCCTGAACTGGCGGACCTGCTGACCCGGGCCATTATTGAGAATCCTCCGGTAGTGATCCGGGATGGCGGCGTCATTGGGGAAGGCTATGACTCTGAACTGGATGAGCTGCGTTCCATCAGTGAAAACGCAGGGGACTATCTGGTTCAGATGGAGCTCAGCGAACGGGAGCGCACCGGCCTGGCCAGCCTGAAAGTGGGTTACAACCGCGTTCACGGCTATTACATAGAACTGAGCCGTCGTGAGTCCGATGATGCGCCGGTCAACTACATACGCCGGCAGACCCTGAAAAATACAGAACGCTTTATCACCCCCGAACTCAAAGAGTTTGAAGACAAGGCGCTCTCCAGCAAAAGTCGTGCACTGGCCAGAGAAAAAGCCCTGTACGATGAACTTCTGGACAGGCTGGTAGAAACCCTTGGTCCTCTTCAGGAGTGCGCCATGGGACTTTCTGAACTGGATGTTCTGACCAACCTGGCCGAAAGGGCCGACGCGCTGAATCTGTGCAGACCAGAACTTCACCACAGCCCCGGCATTGAAGTGACTGAAGGTCGTCACCCCGTGGTGGAACAGGTACTCGATGATCCCTTTGTGGCCAACAATGTCACCTTTAATACCCAGCGGCGCATGCTGGTGATCACGGGTCCCAATATGGGTGGTAAATCCACCTACATGCGACAAACGGCACTGATCGTCCTTCTGGCACACATCGGCAGTTTTGTTCCGGCATCAAAGGCCAGAATAGGCCTGGTCGACCGGATTTTTACCCGCATCGGCTCCTCCGATGACCTGGCCGGCGGACGTTCAACCTTTATGGTGGAAATGACCGAGACCGCCAATATTCTGCACAACGCCACTGAGCAGAGCCTGGTATTGATGGACGAAATCGGCCGGGGCACCAGCACCTTCGACGGCCTCTCCCTGGCCTGGGCATGCGCGCACTACCTGGCGGAATCCGTCAGGGCCTTTACCCTGTTCGCCACCCACTACTTTGAACTGACCCAGCTGCCTGATGAGTGTGACACCGTCGCCAATGTCCACCTGAATGCCACGGAACATGAAGATCGCATTGTCTTCCTCCATGCGGTTCAGGAAGGGCCTGCCAGCCAGAGTTATGGCTTGCAGGTAGCCCAGCTGGCAGGCGTTCCCCGGCATGTGATCAACCAGGCCAGGCAGAAGTTGGCGGATCTTGAACAGGAAGAGACCAACCACTCTCCTGCTGTGACCAGCCAACCCAGAGCAGACATTCTGCAAGCGGACCTGTTTGCCAGCCCTGAGCCACATCCAGCCATTGAACTGCTTGATCAAGCGGCCCCTGATGACCTGACCCCACGCCAGGCACTGGAGCTGATTTATCAAATGAAGGCTGCGGGCTCCTGACAATAAGTCAGCTCGCACTCTTTTAACGGGCGGCAGGATTGAAGCCGACAGGGTATAAGGTTATGGAAATACTGGCTACCCTGTCGCTTTACAAGTCTGATACACTTGCCGCAACTTTATACTTTTAACCGTCAGAACAAACGGAGTTTAATCACCATGACTTTCGTAGTGGGTGAAAACTGCATCAAGTGCAAATACACCGATTGCGTGGAAGTCTGTCCTGTGGACTGCTTCTATGAAGGACCCAACTTCCTGGTGATTCACCCGGACGAATGCATAGACTGCGCGCTGTGTGAACCGGAGTGCCCGGCCAATGCCATCTTCTCGGAAGACGAAGTGCCCGATGACCAGCAGGAGTTCATCGAACTCAATGCGGTGCTGGCCGATGTCTGGGAAAATATCACTGAGAAAAAAGACCAACTGCCCGATGCGGAACAATGGGATGGCGTCAAAGGCAAGCTGGAACATCTGGAACGATAACCTATCTTCGCAGGCCAGCGCTGTGACTGCTCACACTAACTATTGGCGCTGTGAACTACCAACAAAAAAAGCCACGAATGATGCACTTCATTCGCGGCTTTTTTATTTAGGGAAATTTATATGGAAAGCAAAAGAACTCAGTTAAACAAAGACTCTCCAGACAGCCCCTGCTTCTCCAGAATGGACCTTAACCGCTTGAGCGCCTCCACCTGGATCTGGCGTACCCGCTCCCGGGTCAGGCCAATCTCTTTACCAACTTCCTCAAGGGTGCTGGTCTCATAACCCCTGAGTCCAAAGCGCCGGGCAACCACCTCCCGCTGCTTCTCCGAAAGCTCTCCCAGCCAGCGATCCAGGCTGTCGTTCAGATCCAGATCCTGAAGCAGTTCCGCAGGATCCGACTCCTTGTCATCAGAGATGGTATCAAGAATCGACTTGTCCGAATCAGGCCCAAGAGGCGTATCCACCGAAGTGACGCGTTCATTGAGACCGAGCATGCGCTTGACATCCGCTACCGGCTTATCAAGCAACTGAGCAATCTCTTCAGGGCTTGGATCATGATCCAGTTTCTGGGTCAGCTCCCTGGCCGCTCGGAGATAGACATTCAGCTCCTTGACCACATGAATGGGTAACCGGATGGTCCGGGTCTGGTTCATGATCGCTCGTTCAATGGTCTGCCGAATCCACCAGGTCGCGTAAGTTGAAAACCGGAAGCCCCGTTCAGGGTCAAACTTTTCAACGGCCCGGATCAGGCCCAGATTGCCTTCCTCAATCAGGTCAAGAAGTGTCAGACCACGGTTCACATAACGACGGGATATTTTCACCACCAGTCGGAGGTTACTTTCAATCATCCGACGTCTTCCCGCCTCAACCCCTTTCCTGGCCAAGCGTGCATAGTGCACCTCTTCTTCAGGCGTCAGGAGCGGCGAAAAGCCGATTTCATTAAGGTAGAGCTGTGTTGCATCAATCGACTTGTAGAAGCCATCATCGTCTTTGCGTTGACGGCCAACACTGGCGGCTGGCACCGCTTTGGCGGTTCTTTTGCTGATCGCAGAATCGGCCTCAGCAGTCTCTACCTGCTCACCAGCACCCTCATCACCCGGGTTTGTCTGATCCTCTCCCTGGATTACATCTTCAGCATAACTGCCAAGCTCTGCTTCATCCCTCTTCGATGCCATAAGAGTCAGTCCTATCCGAAAGTCCCACTCTATGCCGGGCAACTGCAGGCTGCCTCGACACCCGTGAGATCCCTCTACTTAATAAAGCCGCTGACTTTTGCCCTTCAGCGCTTAGGCAGGTATCCCATAGGGTCGACCGGTTTGCCATTACGCCGAATTTCAAAGTGCAGCTTAGGCTCCGTCGTTCCTGTAGAACCTATTTCGGCTATCTTCTGGCCCGCTTTAACTGAGTCTCCCTCGCGCACAAACATCTCCTTATTGTGGGCATATGCACTCAGATAGCTACTGTTATGTTTCAGTATGATCAGCCTGCCATAGCCAGACAGGTCGCTTCCTGCATACACCACCTCACCATTGGCCGCTGCCTTTACAGGCTCTCCTAATTTGCCACTGATATCAATCCCCTTATTTGCGGGTGGCTTCAAAGAGAAGCGGGAGGTAATGCGCCCCTGGGCAGGCCAGTTCCAGCCACGAACGGAATAAGTTGCAGAGCTTTTAGTCCTTGCCGAACTTGTATGTTTTTTAACCGATTTAGATTTTGTGGCGGTTGTCGCAGGGGGAGTCTGACGAGCACTGGACGTCTTATGAGCAACAACCGCTGAACGGCGCACCGCCAGGTTAATACGCTGACCGGGAAAGATCGTGTAAGGGCTGCGAATCCCGTTACTCCTGGCCAACTCACGAAAATCCCTGTTATAAAGCCAGGCTATGGAGTACAAGGTCTCACCCTGCCTGACCTTGTGCTGGCCGGAAGTGACTCTGGGAGGAGACCGCAAGTCCTGAATCCTGACCTGGGCCGGATCATGACTGCAGCCAGTGGCCAGCAGCACAGCAAACAGAATCAGCATCTTTTTTGAGCAATCACTCAAAATAAAACCATTGCTTTTGTTCAGCTTGAGCACCTTATCAACCCCGGAAAACCATCGTCATCCATTCAGGACGTTATTAGCTTAGTATATAAAAAACACAATATTTACTAAAAAATATTATATACAAATAGGTGATTTCGCCTATATTGACGCACCATTTCAGTGCTTTTCCCGAGCCAGCCATTCCAAACCCCACACAAGAACCACGGCCAGAATCATCAAACCAATACCTTCAACCAGGTAAGAAGGTTGTCCGGTGACCGCTTCGTACTGGAAAGGAGAGAGATTCCCCTGAATCATGGGTACGACCTCTCCCGCGCTGTTCACACGGGTTTGAAGGGTTTCCTTCCAGGGCCACACCTTACCGAGCGCTCCCAGCATCAAGCCCGTTAGTAATGAAACCGCCAGATCCCGGTGTCGGTTCAAAAGCCAGGAGAGCACATGGGAAAAAGTCAGCAACCCAAACACACAACCTCCGGCAAAAACGCTCAGCACAACGATATCAAGACTTTTGACCGCCTCCATAACAGGGCCGTACAACCCCATCAGCAGCAAAATAAAGCTACCGGAAATACCGGGCAGAATCATGGCACAGATCGCTATCGCACCGGCAAAAAACAGCGTCAGCGGTTTTGCCTCAAGGCTCACCGGGCTTAGCACCCCAACAATGTAGGCAATCACTGCACCAGCAAGGAGCACCGCCACCGTCGAAAAATGCCACCGACTGACCTGGCGCACCATATGAAGGCCGCAAACCAGAATCAGTCCAAAAAAGAACGACCAGAGCATTTCCGGATAGGCCGTCAACAGGTAGCTGATCAAATGAGCAAAGGACAGAATGCTCAACAGAATGCCCCCAAACACACACACCAGAAAAGTGCCGTCTATTTGCTGCCAGGCAGCAGCAACCCCATTACGGAACAAGGTTTTCACCAGGCTGGGACTGATGCTTTTCAACGCACCAATCAGGCGGTCATAAATACCGGTGACAAAAGCAATGGTACCACCGGACACACCAGGCACTACATCGGCAGCCCCCATAGCCATTCCCTTGACCACCAGAAGCAGTTGTGAAGTTAGTTTTGTCATGCTCAGCCCTTAAATCACCTTACAGTTTGTCAAAGAACATCACCGAATCACACCCGCCAGCAAAGGTACAAATCGCACCGCTTCCAGCACCTGCTTTTGAAAGTCGTCTTCATACCGGGTGATCAGCACCAACTCCTGTTGACTCTCTTTTCCCACGGGTATCACCAGCCGCCCCCCTTCAGGAGACAACTGCTGCTGCAGCCCCTCAGGAATTTCTCCCGGCGCGGCCGTCACAATAATGCCATCATAGGGGCCTTCTTCCGGCCAGCCCATCCCACCATCAGAATGGCGAAGGCGGACATTTCTGAGAGACAGCCGGGTAAGGCGCCTTCGGGCCTTTTCCTGCAGAGGGCGAATGCGCTCAACGGAATACACCCGGTCGACCAGTGAAGCCAGAACCGCCGTCTGATAACCTGAGCCTGTGCCGATTTCCAGAACCCGGGATACCCCTTTCCCAGCCAGAAGAGCCTCAGTCATTCGGGCGACAATATAGGGCTGCGACAGTGTCTGGTTATGGCCAATGGGCAGGGCGGTGTCTTCATAAGCACGATGAGCCAGGGCTTCATCCAGGAATAAATGCCTGGGTACTGTTCGCATGGCGTCCAACACCCGTGAAGAGGTTATCCCCTGATCCACCAGGCGCTGGATCAATCGCTCCCGGGTCCGCCGGGAGGTCATGCCAATGCCGTCAATTTCCAGATCCTTCATTGTCAGGCTCCCAGCCAGTCGTCAACCTGTGACAGTGTATTATGATCCGTTTTGTCATACTGCAGCGGAGTGACCGAAACAAACCCATTGGCAATCGCATGAAAGTCCGTGCCTTCTCCTGCATCCCGGGCTTTGCCAACACCACCGATCCAATACGCCTTATTGCCTCTGGGATCAGTCACCTGAACCGGGGGCTTTGATCCCAGTCGATGACCCAGCCGGGTGACTTTCATCCCCCGGATACTGTCCCACGGACAATCCGGCACGTTCACATTAAGAATCGTCCCCTGGGGCAATTGAAGTTCATCCAGCCTGGGAAACAGCTTCAGAAAAACCTGTGCGGATACTTCCAGATTCCAGTCCTGCCGCCCGCAGGAGGAAATAGCCATGGCCGTTTTTTCCATAAAGCGTCCCTCCATGGCTGCCCCCACGGTTCCTGAATACAGCACATCATCCCCAAGGTTGGGCCCCCGATTAATGCCTGAAATGACTCGCCGGGGAACCTCCTCCAGGAGTCCGTTCACTGCCAGATTGACACAGTCAGCAGGCGTACCGTCCACACTGTAAAAGCCATTACTGTGTTCCTTGACACGCAGTGGACGGTCCAGCGTCAATGACTGGCCAAATCCGGAACAATCGCCATCCGGCGCCACCACACGACAGGTTTCAACCACTTCCTCTCCCAGGAAGTTCAGCACGTTATGGAGCTGTGACAACCCCGCAGCCGTTACGCCATCATCATTGCACAGAAGCAGAGCCATCTTCCGCCACCTCCCTGAACGCCATCAACTCCCTTAACACCGAGGTGGCAAAGCACCCTTTTGGAAGGCGAAAACGGATCAGCAAACTGTGCTCATCCCACTCCCAGCTCATATTCTCCGGGATCACCCGGGTAACTCTCCGCTCCTGTTGCAAGCCTGCCTGCTCCAACCCCTCGCATAAAGAGGGAGAGCACTGAGCAATGGACTGCTCCAGCGCCAAAGCCTGGTCAGATACCTTTTGCAGGCCCCGCCCCCACAAAGGGGCCGTAGGACTCAGGTCACCGGCTTCCAGCCTGGACGACAGGCTCTCATCCAGGGCATCGAAAATCAAACTGTTGCTGTCCCGAAAACCTAGCACATCCCCTGCCAGGTAGTTCCTCCAGAGTCCCCGATCTATTCGTTCGGAGACGACCTGATTAAACAACCAGGAGCGTGCAGCGGACAAATAAACCGACCGTTTATTTCGCTGTACCCTGAACCGGCCGGAAAACATCGCCAGAGCTCTGTCTACATTTCGGCCTTCATGACCAAAACGCTGTTCTCCATAATAATTCGGCACACCTTGCTGAAAGATTTGGTTTAACCGTTTCTCCACATCTTCCCGCTCAGCCTCCACCTCTCGGAGCCGGATCGTGAAACGGTTACTCTTAAGAGCCCCCGTCCGCAGCTTTTTCCGGTGGCGGGCCTGCTTGAGAATCTGAACTGTATCCGACTGAAAACCCTGCCAGTCCGGGTCCGGCTGCCCCGGTAATGACAGACAGAACCATTGACGGGTAACCCCCTGACGATCCTTTCTTCCGGCATAGCTGACAGCCTGTCTTCTGACCCCGGCGTGCCTGGCCAGAAGCCCCGCCACCCAATCGGTATTCTCTCCTTTTTTTTCAATCAGGAGATAGAGGTGCTCGCCCTCGCCCTCCGGCTCAAAGGGAAGCTCCTCATCCACACAGAAATCTTCCGGCTTCTGCTTAAAAAGACAATGGCCCACTGGGCCACCCAGGGCAAAGCTCCAATCCATGGATAATGGAGAGGGACTTTGCTCCACAGTATCATTAATGCTCATTCAGGCGCCTGACAGGGAGGGTAGTAAATGGAAAATAAACAACAATAGACGGGTAATCACTCAGAAGAAACCGATTTATCCAGCACTTCTTTCCAACAAAACAACGGCATGAACCGCGATGCCTTCTTTTCTTCCGGTATAACCCAGTTTCTCAGTAGTGGTGGCCTTCACATTCACAGCGGTCATATCCAGCCCCATATCGTCACTGATATGACGCCGCATCTGTTCAATGTGGGGTGCCATTTTCGGGGACTGGGCAATAATGGTGCTGTCAATGTTCAGTGGCTTCAGGTGATGGCTATCTAATAGTGCCATTACGTGGCGAAGCAGCTCTCGACTGTCGATACCACGGTAGCGGGGGTCGGTGTCAGGAAAGTGGTGTCCGATATCCCCCAGCCCTGCGGCCCCAAGTAAGGCATCGCAGAGGGCATGCAACAGTACATCACCATCAGAATGTGCAATCAGCCCCTGGGAGTGAGGAATTCGAACGCCCCCCATAAACAGGTGGTCCCCTTCACCAAACCGGTGGACATCAAAACCATGACCTATGCGCATCAGGAAATCTCAATTAATTTTGACTGCTGTTCAATATACAGGGCGGCCAGTGCCAGGTCCGCTCCACGGGTGACCTTGATATTATCCGCATGTCCTTCAACCATCAGCGGCTGATGTCCTGCGTACTCCATGGCACTGGCTTCATCAGTGACCGGCACTCCGTCTTTCACCGCTTGCACCATAGCGTCATACAGCCGGTGCATTTTAAACATCTGAGGCGTCAGTGCATGCCAGAGAAGCTCCCGGTCCACGGTCTCAACAATCTCCCCCGTTGAGCGGGTGCGTTTCATGGTATCACGGACCGGACTGCCCAACAGCCCCCCGACCGGATGATCATGCAACTGTTCAACCAGCCACTCCAGGTCCGACCGCCTGACGCAGGGCCGGGCAACATCATGAACCATCACCCAGTCATCCGGATCCGCCCGCTCAAGCAGAACCTCAAGCCCATTCAATACCGACTGATAACGCTCACTGCCTCCTTCTGCAAGCAGTATCCGCTTTCGGCGCAGTACCGGGATTTCCTTGTAGGCCTCATCATCCTTACCCAGCACCACAACAATCTGTTCCAGCAGGGGAAATTCCAGCAAGCGCCCAATGGTATGCTCCATCAAGGGCTTTCCCCGAATTTCAAGATACTGCTTGGGGATATCGACATTCATCCGCCGCCCCACCCCGGCCGCGGGAACCACCGCCCAGTAACGGGGCTGTTTCATTTTGCCTGCAGTCGTCACTCTGTCACCCCTGCCCAAACCGCTTTGAGTCCTGTTACATCATTGAGCCCATCACAAGCCCTGGGGAGAAACCTGCGGATCATCATCCCACCGGATACACCGTCAGTTCCCGCTTCTGCATCAATCATAGGTAAGAAAAAAAGTCTCATCACGGCGAATCATCCCCAGTTCCTGACGGGCGCGCTCTTCCACCGTTTCCATGCCCTGCTGGAGCTCAATCACCTCTTTCGCCAGCAGGCCGTTTCGCTGGTAAAGCCGTCCATTTTCAAGCTGCAACCGTTCCAGTTGATCCTGAAGGGTCATCAGTTCAGCAATACTGCCTTCCCCCACCCAGAGCCTGGCCTGCAGATAAACCAGCGTAAGCGTCAACAGGGCAATGGCCAGTTTTTGCATAAAAAAACATTCCAGGTTAGTTTAAGGAAGCCGCAGATACGCCTGAGGGTAGGCTGGGTCAATTTTAACAGAACCGGAACCTCAAACCTATATCCTACTACTGTCCATTGCCCCGTACTCAGCCAATACAGTCAATTCAGCCCCAATGGCTAATCATTGCTGGCTCCAGGCAAGACTTGCCTGATTACCGCCCTCCCTCTCAGAACAGTCCCCCCCCTTCCATTCCCAATAGCTTCAACAAAAAGACAGACCCGCAGACTTTTCCCAAAAAATGTAAAAAACCTCATTTGAACTATGATGATTGAGCCAAACGATCCACTTCTTCAATTAATCCGTTATTTCTTCAACCCATTTTTGCTCGTGACAAAAGAATGAAATCCGTATTGAAATTAATGCTCCCCCTGACGCTTTTATCTTCCGCCCTATGCAACGCTGACTTTGACAAAAAAGACAAAGGCTTCAGTTATTCTCCTCCTTCTGCCAGCGCTCAAGATAAAAAAAATACAGTAACGATTGATTTTACCAGGTTCATATCCCTGGAAATGCTAAAAAAAAGAATCGATTGTCTGGAAAGAACGGGCGAACAATTAGGCATTCAACAGGGAGGTGTTGCGCCCATATCCCAGGAAATAAGACAGATAGATGCCCTTAGAGTATTTATTGATGGACAGTACCAAACTGCGTTTCTGACAACGACCAGAGACGACAATCAATTTATCTCCTATGAGCTTCAATACCATCAATACTGCGTCAGTTTTGATAGCAGAAAACCCAAAACAAATTATACCCTGACAAAAAACACCGCACAGAGTTCAGTGCCTGTAAACCTGAAAATTGAAGAAGGAATGATGACTGGAGAAACGCTCACTTGCCCAGGCTTAACCGGTACTTTTGTCATACAAGAAACAGTGTATTTTTAATCATGGGAAAGCGATGCATCAGGGGTCAGCTTCAAAAAAAAAGCGGGACAGGAGTTTAACTCCCGCCCCGCCTGAAAACACACTATTTACCTACAGCCAATCAGGCACGCTTGAATTCAGCCATGCCACGGTAAGGCGCCTTTTCACCCAGCTGCTCTTCGATGCGCAGCAACTGGTTGTACTTGGCTACGCGGTCAGAACGGCACAGGGAACCGGTCTTGATCTGGCCAGCGCAGGTACCTACCGCCAGGTCAGCGATGGTGGCGTCTTCAGTTTCGCCTGAGCGGTGAGAGATTACTGCAGTGTAACCCGCATCTTTGGCCATCTTGATGGCTTCCAGAGTTTCGGTCAGGGAGCCGATCTGGTTGAACTTGATCAGGATGGAGTTGGCAATACCTTTATCAATCCCTTCCTTCAGGATCTTGGTATTGGTCACGAACAGGTCATCACCCACGATCTGAATCTTGTCACCCAGGATCTTGGTCTGATAAGCAAACCCGTCCCAGTCAGACTCGTCCAGGCCATCTTCGATGGAGATGATCGGGAACTCTTCAGTCAGCTTAGCCAGGTAGTCAGAGAACTCATTGGAAGAGAAGACTTTGCCTTCGCCCTTCATGTTGTACTGACCATCTACGTAGAACTCGGAAGCAGCACAGTCCATAGCCAGAGTGACTTCTTCACCCAGCTTGTAACCCGCAGCAGCCACCGCTTCCTTGATCACAGCCAGCGCTTCAGCGTTGGAAGCCAGGTTAGGTGCAAAGCCACCTTCATCACCCACGGCAGTGTTCAGGCCCTTGCCAGACAGCACTTTCTTCAGGGCGTGGAAAATTTCAGCGCCCATACGCAGGGCTTCAGCAAAGGTCTTGGCGCCAACAGGCTGAACCATGAACTCCTGGATATCAACGTTGTTGTCGGCGTGTTCACCACCGTTCAGGATGTTCATCATTGGAACCGGCATGGAGAACTGGCCAGAAGTACCGTTGATGTCAGCGATGTGTTGATACAGAGGAATATTTTTGTCAGCAGCGGCAGCCTTGGCGGCAGCCAGGGAAACTGCCAGGATGGCATTGGCGCCCAGCTTGGACTTGTTTTCGGTGCCGTCCAGGTCGATCATTTTCTGATCCAGACCACGCTGATCATTGGCATCAAAGCCAACCAGGGCTTCACGGATAGGGCCATTGATGTTGCCTACCGCTTTCAGGACACCCTTGCCCAGGTAACGGGACTTGTCCCCATCACGCAGTTCAAGCGCTTCACGGGAGCCAGTAGACGCACCGCTTGGAGCACAGGCAGTGCCAAAAGCGCCAGACTCAAGAATGACATCAGCTTCGACAGTAGGATTGCCACGAGAATCGAGGACTTCGCGTGCCTTGATTTCCTTGATAGCGGTCATGGGATACTCCGGGTGAAGAATTCGGAAATTTCAATTCGAGAACGAGATACTGCCCGCAGAGTAGAAACAGCCTGACGCCAGCAGGAATCAGCAGCGGCCTAACAACAGCCTGAGGGTTCAATGGCCGCGGGCAGCGGCAACTATACCACTGACAACGCCTGTGTCAAAGACCTGTACCACCGCTCAACACCGCGTCATCACTGAGCTTGAGCAACTTATGACACTCTTTGTGATCGGCCGTAACACTCCTGTTATCCAGCGGTTATTTTGCTGGAAAATCAGCCCGACTATCGGCCACCGTTAACTTCCCCCACCCTTTGCCGAAGACCTTCCTGATAGCCACCCTTCAGGAGCAAACATGGCTCACTCCATTCCTCATTCCAGCGGAGATTTCTATCGACTGGGTCGGTCATCGGACATTTCCGTCAATGTCACTGATACTCAGGACAGCTCTCCAAAGAGGGCAGCCTCCACCCCTAACTTTAACCGTCACAAAGTGACTGAAGCCCCCTCCGGTCAATGCACCGTTACTTTCAACATCAAGGGAAAAGAACTTTCCTGCGACCTGGCCCGGGGTGCTGTCACCCGACTGAATGCTCCTGAATACCCGGACTTGCATAACCGACAGGTGTTTATACCGGAAAGGGGAGGCAAAGCCATCATTGCAGAATCCGCCCAGAATACCCTCTTCAGGAACGGTGATATCCTGCTTGAACGGTCCAATCGCCCGGGCCTGTGCAAACTGATTAACAGCAGCAGTGACACTTACATTGACAACATTCAACCAGGCTCGGTCTACGAGATAGGGAATAAAACGGTATTCGTACCTGAACACAAAAGCAGTCCACCGGTTGTGGCCGAGCAAGGGGAAACGTTGTTTCAGGTCAACAAGAATACCTGCCTGTCCATTGCCTCTGGACGCTGCCATCTCACTCTCTGCGATACACAACAAACAGCGAAGGTGACACCCGGCCAGGTCACCCATATTCCAGGGCACCCGGACATTCCCCAGCTGTTCATCCCCGCCAGCCACCCGGACCGTCCTGTGATCGCCCGGGACCATCACCAGCTAATCCCCCAGGATGACAATACCGTGTTTGAAAAGCCCGTAAACGGCAAAGGCCCCTGCCATTTTCACCGAGGGGGCAAACAATGGTTAATTGAGCGCTCACAACTTGGAAAGGCCCCCATTGAACTGACCGACGCATCCAGGGAAGGCTCCACCCAAACAACACTGACAGTCTTTTTTCCTAAAACAGGAAAACCCGTTATGGCCAGGGATGGGAATCACCTGATCAAACTGGGCAAAGAAGACGAGGCCGTCGTCTACCAACCCAGAAGCAATGGCTTTAACTACGTAGTCTCAAAACAGCAAACGCCCTTTCTGATCACTCCAGACGGCTACTTCGAACTGGAATACGGTAAAGAAGCAAGGTTGAATATTGGGAGAGGCAGAACCTTGATCGCCCGAGCCGATAATGATGGTGGCCTTTCTTACCGGATTGATAGAGATCAGCAATAGAGAGAAAAGCATCGCTTCTCTCTCTGTTCATCGAGGTTTAACCAATACCCCCAAAGCAGAGATACTTGGTATCCAGGTACTCATCAATGCCCTGACGGGCACCTTCACGACCAAAACCAGACTGCTTCACCCCGCCAAAAGGTGCCAGTTCGGTGGAAATAATGCCCTCATTAATCCCCACCATTCCGTACTCCAGCGCCTCAGCGACCTTCCAGATCCGGTTGATATCCCGACTGTAGAAATAAGCCGCCAGCCCATAAATCGTATTATTGGCCTGCTGAATCAGATCCTGATCTTCCCTGAATCGAATGACCGGAGCCACCGGACCAAAGATCTCTTCCTGAACAATGGCCATGTCCTGGGTCACATCGGTAAGCACCGTAGGCTCTACAAACAGCCCATCCTGGGCATTTCCTCCCAGAGCAAGAGTAGCCCCTTCCCCCAGAGCGGTTTCAACCAGCCGGGTAATACCTTCTTTGGCATTCTGATCAATTACCGGCCCCACCTGAATCCCTTCATCCAGACCGTTGCCCATTTTCAGCGCCTTGACCCGCTCAAGAAACTGGCTCACAAACCGGTCATAGATCCCTTCCTGAACATAAATACGGTTTGCACAGACACAGGTCTGGCCAGCATTGCGGAACTTGGAGGCAACAGCACCCTCCACCGCCCGGTCAATATCCGCATCGTCAAACACAATAAACGGGGCATTGCCCCCAAGCTCCATGGAGGTACGTTTCACCGTCCCCGCACACTGGGCAATCAACTGCCGCCCCACCTGCGTCGATCCGGTAAACGACAGTTTTTTGATCAATGGACTGTCACAGAAAATCTCGCCCACCCGCCGTGCCGAGTGATTCACCACCAGCTGCAGCAGATCCTTTGGAACTCCGGCCTGATAAGCCAGCTCAACCACCCCATAGGCGGACAATGGCGTCTGGTTGGCAGGCTTGCCGATAAAGCTACAGCCCGCCGCCAGGGCCGGAGCGGCCTTGCGGGTAATCATGGCAATAGGAAAATTCCAGGGTGTGATGGCCGCAGCGACCCCCACCGGCTGCCGGATGGTGGTCAGCCGCCGATCCGTGGTGTGGCCGGGAATGGTTTCCCCATAAGCCCGCTTACCCTCTTCCGCAAACCACTCAATAAACGACGCACCATAAGCGACTTCCCCCATGGCTTCAGCCAGAGGCTTACCCTGCTCCATCGTCATGATCCGGGCCAGATCCTGCTGATTTTCCATCAACAACTGATACCAGCGATTCAGAATAACAGCACGTTCTTTGGCGGTGGTTTTCTGCCACTGTTTCTGGGCGCTGTGAGACCTTGAAATGGCCTTATGAATGTCAGACTCTGACTGGGTGGGAATATGGCCAATCAACTCACCGGTCGCCGGATTTTCAACCGCCAGTGTGCCCTCAGACGGCTCACACAGAAAACCCGTCAGAGTCGGGTTACGGACGCCTTTCATAAACAATCCTCATTCCAAATGCCCATGGAGATAAAGCCGTGCCCTCCATGACAAACGGAGGAAACAAACGATTGTTACTGGTAAAAAAGCCTGAAGCTTATACAAAAACAGCCGCTATTTTTATAGTTCTTGACACAACACTGCACTGTTTGAATTATTGAACAAACCCTAATACAAAAACTCACGAAAAATCAACCACCCCATCAAAACCCCGGCTATATTAACTCCCCTTGCATCTGGGTCTATAACCTGATCATTTTCACTCACCAATCGTTCGTTATTCACAACGGCTAATTTCTCTCGCCTCCCAAACACCCTCCATAAAAAAACCCACGTCATCAACGTGGGTTTTTAAAAATAAGCTCAACCTTCTTCAGACGAAAAAAGCGGATAGTCTTACAGAAACCATCGATTACTGAGTGTCCAAAGGTTCAAAGGACTTCACCAGCTCATCAATGGCTTTTATCTGTTTCAGGAAGGGTTCCAGCATTGACAGCTTGAGGGCCGAGGGACCATCACAGCGGGCGTTGTCCGGATCCGGATGCGCTTCAAGGAACAGACCTGCCAACCCAACGGCCATCCCGGCACGGGCCAGCTCTGTGACCTGGTGACGACGACCGCCGGATGCCGCTCCCATTGGGTCACGGCACTGCAGGGAATGGGTCACGTCAAAAATCACCGGTGCACCACCACTGACTTCTTTCATGGTGTGAAAACCCAGCATATCCACCACCAGGTTGTCATAGCCAAAGTTGGCTCCCCGCTCACAGAGAATGATCCGGTCATTGCCGCCCTCCCTGAACTTCTCCGCGATATTGCCCATCTGCCCGGGGCTCAGGAACTGGGGCTTTTTAATATTGATCACCGCCCCGGTCCTGGCCATCGCTGCCACCAGGTCGGTCTGGCGGGCCAGAAACGCGGGCAGCTGGATCACATCCACCACGTCCGCCACACTCTGACACTGGTGAGGCTCATGGACATCGGTAATCAGGGGAATACCAAAGGTTTCCTTGATTTCCTGAAAGATTTTCAGCCCTTCATCCAGCCCGGGTCCCCGGTAGGAGGCAATGGACGAACGATTGGCCTTGTCAAAAGAGGCCTTGAACACATAGGGAATACCCAGCTTTTCCGTAACCCTGACGTACTCTTCAGCCACTTTCATGGCCATGTCCCGGGACTCCAGCACATTCATGCCGGCAAACAGAACAAATGGCCGGTCATTGGCTACGGAAACCTTGCCGAACTCAACAACCTTACTGTTCATCATTTCGCTCATATTGCCTCAACCCTGCTTGCTGAAATTCAATGCAGCATTAATAAATGCAGTGAACAGGCCGTGACCGTCCCGCGGAGTGGAAGTAAATTCCGGATGGAACTGACAGGCAACAAACCAGGGATGATCCGGCACTTCCACCATCTCAACCAGAGCATTGTCTTCAGAGCGTCCGGCCACCAGCAGCCCCGCATTTTCCAGGGACGGTACGTAGCGGTTGTTGACTTCATAACGGTGACGATGACGCTCGGTAATCACATCCTGACCATAGGCCTGGTGAGATTTGGAGCCCGGTGTCAGGTTACACTTCTGGGCACCCAGGCGCATGGTACCACCCAGGTCGGATTTATCCGTGCGGGTTTCCACCACACCTTCAGAATCGATCCATTCGGTGATCAGCCCCACCACCGGATGTTCGGCCTGGCGGTCAATTTCAGAGCTGTTGGCCCCTTTCAGGCCGACCACATTTCGGGCGTACTCAATCACCGCCACCTGCATCCCCAGGCAGATACCCAGGTAAGGAATCCGGTTCTCACGGGCATAGCGAACGGTTTCAATTTTGCCTTCTACCCCCCGGTGACCAAATCCGCCTGGCACCAGAATGGCGGAAACCCCTTCAAGGGCGTCCAGCCCGTCCTGCTCGATGGATTCTGAATCCACATAACGGATATTGACTTTGGTCCGGGTTTTCAGGCCCGCGTGCTTGATGGCTTCAATCAGGGATTTGTAGGCATCCAGCAGTTCCATGTACTTACCGACCATGGCAATGGTGATTTCATCGCTGTAATTAAACTCGCGATCCACTACATCGTCCCATTCGGAAAGATCTGCGTCCTTACAGTCCAGGTTAAAGCGGTCAACAATGATCTGATCAAGGCGCTGCTCATGGAGCATGCCCGGAATCTTGTAAATACTGTCCGCATCTTCAAGGGAGATAACCGCACGCTCTTCAACGTTAGTGAACAGGGCGATTTTCCGCCGGGCAGAAGCATCGATGTAATGCTCACTGCGGCATACCAGAATATCCGGCTGCAGGCCGATAGAACGAAGTTCCTTAACGGAGTGCTGGGTGGGCTTGGTTTTGGTTTCGCCGGCGGTCTTGATATAGGGCACCAGAGTCAGGTGCATCAGCATGGCCCGGTGGGAGCCCAACTCAACCTTCAGCTGTCGAATGGCTTCCAGGAACGGCTGGGATTCAATATCCCCTACGGTGCCGCCTACTTCCACCAGGGCAATGTCCGCATCACCCGCGCCCTGTACCACACGGCGCTTGATTTCATCGGTGATATGAGGGATCACCTGCACGGTTCCCCCCAGATAGTCACCACGACGCTCTTTACGGAGAACATCCTGATAAATCCGGCCAGAAGTGAAGTTGTTCCCCTGCTTCATGGTGGTACGGATAAAACGCTCGTAATGACCCAGATCCAGGTCCGTTTCAGCGCCATCTTCAGTAACAAAAACCTCCCCGTGCTGGAAAGGGCTCATGGTGCCGGGATCGACATTGATATAAGGATCCAGCTTGAGCATCGTCACATTGAGACCACGGGCCTCGAGAATGGCGGCGAGTGATGCCGATGCGATGCCTTTGCCCAATGAGGAAACAACACCGCCGGTGACGAAAATATAACGCGTCATGCTTACCTGCTGTGATTCTGTAAAATGCGGGGTAAAAAAGAGAGACTCAAGATGGGATATCAGGATACCAAACCGGGGGCAAAACGTAAAACGCTTCTCCCGGGAAGGGCGATTATTTTCGATGTTTTTTCAGCCGCAAAAGCCCGCCCTTTCCATCCACTTCAGGCGTTATGGAGGACTTATATGAATGACCCCCATCAGCTCCAACTGAGCCTGAAACTTTCTCCCCCGGTGCTCTGATAGCCCTCACAGACCCAAAGCCCAGGTGCTGCCACCATCCGCTCTCCATCATAGATCAGTGGTAAATACTCTCTTAACCAGGGAGGCACATGGTACTCCTGAAGCCAGCGCTTCAGCGTCTTGCGGCCGGTACGGCCAGCAATGGCGATTTTTTCCTGACCGGCATGGCAGCGGCGCCTGACCATCAAGGGCCTTGCAGGCAAATGGGCCGCCCCCCCATCACCCTCAGCAGCCGAAACCCAATGCAACTGACGTTCACCCAGCTGAATCCGGGGTGATTTCTGCCAGTTCCATAAAAAGGGTTCAAAGGCTTCCAGAGACAAAGCCCCCGTAGCCATCAGCAAGCCCCGGAAGCGCCGGATGGAATAACCGCCAATGTTCAGGCAGGGCTCTGCATCCCCCCGGGCTGAAACCACCT
The DNA here is from genome assembly GCF_057680865.1 of Endozoicomonas sp. Z74. Taxonomy (NCBI): domain Bacteria; kingdom Pseudomonadati; phylum Pseudomonadota; class Gammaproteobacteria; order Oceanospirillales; family Endozoicomonadaceae; genus Endozoicomonas; species Endozoicomonas sp. Z74. The sequence goes on along the minus strand of NZ_JBLYZI010000035.1, from coordinate 27,022 downwards.
GGTCAAACACCCTGGTCAGGGCATCCCTTGCGGGCGCCATCCATCCCTGGCTTTTCAACCAATGACGAACCACCTGTTTCTGCATGGGGTAATCCAGCTGAACCAGCTGACTAATGACCAACAGGGGCTGCTGCCCTAACAACCAGCCTGGCCGATACTCCACAGCACTGTTCAGCAGGGTGTCCACCTGTAACCGGTGATGGTCATTGATCTCCTCAATCTCTCTGGCCAGCTCCGTCAACCGTTCGGCAACACCGGGCCAGCGGCGCTCAACCTCAGGAATCAGGCTGCAGCGAAGATAGTTTCTGGAAAAACGCTCATCCCGGTTGCTGTCATCTTCGATAAAGCTCAGTTCATACCGCCGGGCGCAGGCTTCAATCGCCGACCTGGGAACCGACAGCAAAGGCCTGAATAAAAGTCCGGCCCCAAGCGCGCGGACCGCTGGCATGCCCTGCAACCCCTCCAGGCCGGTTCCTCGAAACAATCTCAAAAGCACTGTCTCAGCCTGGTCGTCCCGGTGGTGCCCCTGAAGCAGGCAGCCACCCTGACTAACAGTCTGTTCAAATACTTGATATCTGGCCTGACGGGCCGCCTGCTCAATGCCTTTTCCTTCCGCATTAAGGGCGACCCGCTCAACCTGCAGGGGAACCGCCCATGAGTCGCACAGAGACTGGCAATGTTTGACCCAGGCATCCGCACCCGGGTTAAGACCGTGATGAATATGAACCGCACTCAGCGAATGGACACGACCTGCATCCCGCAACCGAACCAGCAGATGCAGTAATACCGTTGAGTCCACACCGCCACTGAAAGCCACGATCAGGGGACGATCCAGATAAGGAGAGAGCTGTTGAAAGACCCACTCAGGACTGAGTGGGTTGGAAGTGCTTTCTTTCGCTAAAGCATTTATTCCGCTATTGGTCTTAAGACGTTGATCAGCACTCAAATCGCACCAAAGTCCCTGATTTTCTGATACCGTTGAGCCAGCAGCGTCTCTTCATCCAGGGCTGACAGCTTATCCAGCTGAGCCACCAGAATCTCTTTAAGGCTCTCCGCTGCCGCTTCAGGGTCACGATGGGCGCCCCCCAACGGCTCAGTAATCAAAGAGTCCACCAGTTCAAGCTCTTTAAGGCGAGCAGCGGTCACTCCCATGGCTTCGGCGGCGGTGGACGCATACTCTGCTTTTTTCCAGAGGATGGAGGCACAGCCTTCCGGTGAAATGACGGAATAAGTGGAGTAGCCCATCATCACCAGATGGTCACAAACCCCAATGGCCAAGGCACCGCCGGAGCCCCCCTCACCGATGACCGTTGAGATGACGGGCACTTTCAGGCGTGACATCACCGCCAGGTTATAGGCAATGGCCTCGCTCTGCCCCCGCTCTTCCGCACCGATGCCCGGGTAGGCCCCCGGAGTATCAATAAAGGTGAGAATGGGCATTTTGAAACGCTCCGCCATTTCCATCAGGCGACAGGCCTTCCTGTACCCTTCCGGCTTGGGCATTCCGAAATTCCGGCGCACCTTTTCTTCAATCTCACGGCCTTTCTGGTGACCAATCACCATGACTGGACGTCCCTCAAGCCGGGCTATACCACCGACCATGGAAGCATCATCGGCATAATGCCGGTCACCATGGAGTTCATCAAATTCCGTAAAGATATGCCGCACATAATCCAGGGTATAAGGCCTGCGGGGATGGCGAGCCAACTGCGCCACCTGCCAGGAAGATAAATCACTGAAAATGGACTTGGTCAGGCTTCGACACTTTTCCTGAAGCGTGGCGATCTCTTCCGTAATGTTCAATTCGGCATCGCTGCTGACCAATCGAAGCTCTTCAATTTTGGCTTCCAGTTCAGCAATGGGCTGTTCAAATTCCAGGTAATTCGGGTTCATGAAATCCACTTGCTCGTATTGGCATCAGCGCTTTGTTGTTTCTACCGCCATTTAAAACACTGTTTTAAAACAAAGGCCGCTCAAAAACGCCGGATGATAAATAGCACTCAAAATACGTAAACGCCAGCGCAATGTCCACAATGCGCCGGTTAAAAAGCGTAAGTACCTGTAAACAGCCCCTGGCAGGCGGCAAGAAAAACAATCAGGCGTACTCAACCCTTGCAGCCTTTTTACCCAGCCACTGCCGCAACTCCACGACCAGTTCATCGCTGGGACTGACCCGCCATTGCTCACCCAGGGCCAGACTGGCCAGGGCATCCTCCTTGGCAAAATCCACCCGAACCGGAAGCCGCCCGGGCTGTCCCGAAAGCAGAGCAGACAAACGACCACTGAAGGAGGCATCCACCTGGTCACTCTTTACTTCCAGCACCAGCTGCCGGGCATAATAACTGCGGGCATCCACCAGCTTCATGACTTTTTTGGCCCGGACTTTCAGGCTGCCCGAGTAATCGTCATAGGATACCTCCCCCTCCACCACCAGAACCGCATCTTTATGGATCAGGTGCTGATATTCAGCAAAGGTATCTGCGAAGGCCGAGACCTCAATGCGCCCGGTGCGATCATCCAGGGTGATAAAGCCCATTTTATCGCCCTTCTTGTTTTTCATAACCCGCAGGTCCACCACCAGGCCGGCAATGTTCTGGGAATCCCCCCGGGCCGGTTGCAGGTCCTTGATCCGGTTTCGAATAAAGTGGCGAATTTCCTCTTCATACTCATCAATGGGGTGTCCGGTCAAATAGAGGCCAAGGGTCTCCTTTTCACCCCGAAGCCGGACCTTATCCGTCCATTCATGGGCTTTCAGATAGGGGTCGTAAACCTTTTCCTCACCGGCAGGCACCAGGGCACCAAACATATCCATATGACCGGAGTCATAACTTTTGGCCGCCTGATCCGCCGCTTTAATGGCCTCCGCCTGGCAGGCTTCCAGCACCGCCCGGTTGAACCCCAGCCTGGCCGGATCGTTGGGAACCGGCCCCAGCATGTCAACCGCACCGGAACGGATCAGGGCTTCCAGCACCCGTTTGTTAATGCTTTTTGAATCCACCCGTTCGCAGAAATCGAACAGATCCTTGAACGCCCCGCCGCTCTTGCGGGCCTCCACAATGGCATCGATGGGGCCTTCACCAACCCCTTTTATGGCGCCCAGACCATAGACAATATGCCCATCGTCGTTGACACCAAACATATACTCACCACTGTTGACACTGGGAGGCAGCACCGTCAATCCCATATCCCGGCACTCTTCGATAAAGGTCACCACTTTATCGGTGTTCTGCATATCCGAACTCATGACCGCCGCCATGAATTCCGGAGGGTAATGAGCTTTCAGCCAGAGGGTCTGATAGGAGACCAGGGCATAGGCCGCCGAGTGAGATTTGTTGAAACCGTACCCGGCAAACTTCTCCACCAGGTCGAAGATTTTCATGGCCAGCTCGCCATCAATCCCCTGTTGGATGGCCCCTTCCTCAAACACAGCACGCTGCTTGGCCATCTCCTCCGGCTTTTTCTTACCCATGGCCCGGCGCAGCATATCCGCCCCACCCAGGGTATACCCGGCCAGTACCTGAGCGATCTGCATGACCTGCTCCTGGTAAAGAATGATGCCGTAGGTGGGTTCCAGGATGGGCTGGAGCCATTCATGCTGGTACTGGGCATCGGGATAAGACATCTCTTCCCGGCCATGTTTCCGGTTAATAAAGTTGTCCACCATCCCGGACTGCAGCGGTCCTGGCCGGAACAGGGCCACCAGGGCGATAATGTCTTCAAAACAGTCTGGCAGCAGGCGTTTGATCAGATCCTTCATCCCCCGGGATTCCAGCTGGAAGACCGCCGTGGTTTCCGCCCGCTTCAACATCTCGTAAGACGTCGGATCTTCCAGATCAATGGCCATGATATCCAGGGGCTCTTCCCCCCCCTGGGCCCGGCGGGGATTGATCATCTTGAGCGCCCAGTCAATGATGGTCAGGGTTCGCAGCCCAAGAAAGTCGAACTTGACCAGCCCGGCGGACTCCACATCATTTTTGTCATACTGGGTGACCACGCCCTGGCCGTGCTCATCGCAGTAAAGCGGGGCAAAATCCGTCAGTTTGGTGGGGGCAATCACCACCCCTCCCGCATGCTTACCGACGTTACGGGTGACCCCTTCCAGCTTGAGGGCCATCTCCCAGATTTCAGCGGCTTCCTCATCGGTCTCCAGAAACTCCCGGATCACCTCTTCCTGCTCATAGGCTTTGCTGAGGGTCATGCCGATTTCAAAGGGAATCATCTTGGAGAGCCGGTCCGCCAGACCGTAGGATTTACCCTGCACCCGGGCAACGTCCCGGACTACCGCCTTGGCGGCCATGGTACCAAAGGTAATGATCTGGGAAACGGCATCCCGCCCATACGTCCGGGCCACATAGTCAATCACCCGGTCCCGGCCATCCATGCAGAAGTCCACGTCAAAGTCGGGCATGGAAACCCGCTCCGGGTTCAGAAAGCGCTCAAACAGCAGGTCGTACTGAATCGGATCCAGGTCGGTAATTTTCTGGGCGTAGGCCACCAGGGAGCCGGCACCGGAACCCCGACCGGGTCCCACAGGAATCCCGTTTTTCTTGGACCACTGGATAAAGTCCATTACGATCAGGAAGTAGCCGGGGAATCCCATCTGCAGGATAATATCCAGTTCAAAGTCCAGGCGATCCCGATAAATCTTCTCCTTGTCGGCATAATCCGGATCCGACTTGTCCAGGATAAATTCAAGTCGTTCCGTCAGACCGTCGTGGGAGAATTCCCGGAAAAACTCATCCATGGTCTTCCCTTCGGGAATCGGGTACTCCGGCAGAAAGTACTCGCCCAGCTTCACATTCACGGAGCAGCGTTTGGCAATTTCCACGGTATTGGCCAGAGCTTCGGGAATGTCCGAAAACAGTTCCAACATTTCCTCTTCGGATTTCAGGTACTGCTCTTCGCTGTAGCGCCGGGCACGACGGGGGTCGTCAAGAACCACACTGTCGCCAATGCAAACCCGGGATTCATGGGCTTCAAAATCTTCCCGGTGCAAAAACATCACATCATTGGTGGCCACTACGGGACACTGGCGTTGTGCTGCCAGTTCCACTGCGCCGTGCAGATACTCTTCATCGCCGGCCCGGGAGGTTCTCTGCAGTTCCAGATAAAAGCGGTCCGGAAAAGCCCCCATCCACTCATCCAGCAGTTCCGTGGCATGGGCATTGTTTCCTGCCAGCAACGCCCTGCCCACTTCCCCGTCTTTCGCGCCCGAAAGAGCAATCAGCCCTTCCGACTGCTCCTTCACCCACTCCCTTTTGACCAATGCCTTACCATGGTGCTGGTTTTCCAGAAACGCCCGGGAGATCAACTCCGTCAGATTTCGATAACCCCTTTCATTCATGCACAGCAGAACCAGACGACTGGGCTCTTCATCCGCCACCGGATTGGCAATCCAGAGATCCGCACCACAAATCGGCTTGATTCCCGCCCCCATGGCAGAAGAGTAGAACTTCACCAGAGCACAGAGGTTTGACTGGTCCGTCACGGCAATGGCCGGGGAGCTGGCTTCCGTAGCGGCCTTGATCAGGGGCTTGATGCGAACCAGGCCATCACTGAGGGAGAACTCCGTATGAACCCGGAGGTGAATAAAGCGTGCAGACATGAAGTTGAAAGTCCTCAATGGGAATCAGGGTTATTTTAGCCATGACAACCATTGGCCAACAAGGACACCTTCCCCATTGTTATACAAATAACCACTACGAAATAAAAAGAGTTTGCGCCCCCACTATTATTACAACCGGAAACGCAGAAGGTTGTTCACAATAAACAGAGTGATATACAGGAAGGCATTTGTTAAAAGAAATCCTGCTATTCTCCAGAGGCCAAACAGCCTGGTTTTAATCACGCTTCAGCAAGCAACTCTTTCACGGGCTTGAAAGAGCGCCGGTAGAAAGGTGCCGGACCCAGCTTTCTTAAAGCTTCCAGGTGAGCTTTGGTGGGGTAACCCTTATGACCTGCAATGCCATAACCGGGCCACTGGCGGTCCAGCTCAACCATCTCACGATCACGGGTGACTTTGGCAATGATGGAGGCTGCGGCAATTTGTGGAACTTTACTATCCCCTTTCACCACCGCCTCAGAGGGGCAGGCCAGTTTCGGACAGCGATTGCCGTCAATATAAGCCATCTCAGGCGCTACAGAGAGTCCCTCAACGGCCCTCTGCATGGCCAGCATGGTGGCATGGAGAATATTCAACTGATCAATTTCAGGCACTTCCGCCCGGCCGATGGACCAGGCCAGGGCTTTCTCACGAATCTCGTCAAACAGTTGCTCCCTGCGTTTTTCAGATAGCTTTTTTGAGTCATTCAACCCGGATACTGGCCGTTCCGGATCCAGAATAACCGCAGCAGCAATAACCGGACCACATAAAGGACCACGGCCAACCTCATCGACTCCAGCGACTTTGCATAAGGAGGAAGACTCAAACCACTGCAGTTCACTCTGTTGCATGCTGACCTGTTTTCCTGATCAATGAATCAACCGCGTCAAAAGCCAGTGCGCTGGCTTCCTGACGAAGCAGCTGATGAATTCGGGTAAATTCCTCTTTGAGAAACTGGCGATAGGACTGATCCTGCAGCGCCTTTTTCATGGCGGTGGCCAGCTGTTCCGGCGTCGCCTCATCCTGCAGAAGCTCGGGCACCAGTTCCCTTCCCGCAAGAAGGTTGGGCAGGGAGACATGCTTGACCTTGACCAGACGACGGAGAATAGCAAAGCTCAGGGGAGCCATTTTGTAGCTGACCACCAGAGGTTTTTTATGGAGCGCTGCTTCCAGAACTGCAGTTCCCGAAGCAATCAGAATCGCATCAGAAGCCGCCATAACCGCCTGGGCCTGACCACTGAATACCGTCACATCCAGATCTGGATATGCCTCCAGAACAGGCAACAACTGCCTTTTTCTCCGGTCATTGGCACAGGGAATCAGAAACCGGGCATCCGGCATCTCTTTTCTCAGTAAGCGTGCGGTATCAAGGAACAACTCCCCCAGTCGCCCCACTTCCGCTTTGCGACTTCCAGGCAACAGACCGATCACCGGTCCATCTCCATTGACTTCCAGTGCCTGTCGGGCCGCTGAAGAATCGGGGTGCATTGGAATCTGATCGGCCAGAGGGTGGCCCACAAACGTCACCGGAACATTGTGCCCCTGATAATAGTCCTCCTCAAAGGGAAGCAGCGCCAGCATGTGGTCTACCGATTGCTGGATCTTTTTCAACCGCCCTTCACGCCAGGCCCAGACCTGGGGGCTGACGTAGTGCACCGTGGCAATACCTGCGGCTTTCAGTTTCTTTTCCAGGGCGAGATTAAAATCCGGAGCATCAATACCGATGAACACATCCGGCTGCTGGTCAATCAGAGTTTCTCTGAGTTCCCTGCGAATACCCAGCAACTCTCTCAAACGACCAAGGACTTCCACCAGCCCCATTACCGAAAGGCGCTCCATGGGATAAAGGCTTTCAAAGCCTTCAGCCTGCATTAACGGCCCCCCAATGCCATAGCATCGAGCATCAGGATAGTGGCGCCGGATCTCTCGAATCAGGCCCGCCCCAAGAATATCGCCGGAAGCCTCTCCGGCCACCATGGCAATCTTCAGTATCCGGGAATCCGATCGGCTCACCGTGTGATTCCACGAGTGGACGTTTTCAGGGAGTCAATCAACAGTTGTATTTCCGGCAGACTCTCCATACTCTCCAGGCGATCAATGGCTTCACTGGTCCTCAAGCCCTGACGATAGATAATTTTGTAACACTGCCGTAGTTTACTGATCAGCTCAGAGCTGTATCCCCGACGGCGCATACCCTCAAAGTTCATACCGTGAGGCTTGGCCGGAATGCCGCTGGCCATGACGAAGGCGGGCAAATCTTTAAACAGGGCACTGTGGGCACCACTCATACTGTATGCACCAATCTTGCAGAATTGGTGAACGGTGGTAAAACCACCAAGAATAACACTGTCGCCTATCAGGACGTGCCCGGCCAGTGACGCATTATTGGCCATAATACAGTTGTTACCAATCACGCAATCATGGGCCACATGGACATAGGCCATCAAAAGGTTATTGTTACCTATAGCAGTAACCCCTTCATCCTGAATAGTTCCCCGGTGGAGAGTACAACCTTCGCGGATCACATTGTTATCACCAATTTCAAGACGGGTCGGCTCGCCGGCATACTTCTTGTCCTGGCAGGCCTCTCCCACGCTGGAGAACTGGAAAATTTCATTATTACAGCCAATACGGGTAGGCCCACGAACCACAACGTGGGGGTGAATTCGGGTACCAGCCCCGATCTCTACGCTGGATTCAACCAGAGTCCATGGTCCAATCTCAACATTTGCCCCAACACGAGCCCCCTCTTCGATGATCGCACTGGGGTGAATCTTTGCCGCTGGGTGGATATCCACTCTCTGTTGTGAAAGGGAATCACTTGGGGTGAGTGTGTCGCTCAAGATTGCATTTCCTTTCTTGCACACGTGACTTCTGCAGAGCAGACAATATTACCATCAACCACCGCTTCACAGGCAAATTTCCAGATATTTCGTTTCAGGGCCAGCAACCGGGCTTTCAGAATCAGCTGATCGCCAGGTACCACAGGGCTGCGAAAACGCACCTTATCGGCCCCGGCAAAATAATAAATCGTCTGGTCATTAACCGTTTCACGCCCCTTCACCTGAAAACCAAGGATACCCGCCGCCTGGGCCATCGCTTCAATAATCAGCACCCCCGGCATAATCGGGTGCTGCGGGAAGTGCCCGTTAAAATGGGGTTCATTACTGGAGACATTCTTCAGGCAGACAATACTGTTGTTTTCGGTATCAACACTGATCACCCGGTCTACCAGCAGAAACGGGTAACGATGGGGCAGTATTCCCTTAATGTCTTCAATTCCTGTCATGGGCCTTTCACTCAACTCGCAATTCTCTTCACTATGAAAACACCGCTGCTTTACTGCTCTGCAGGTGTTTTCATGATTCTGTGTGAGCGGCTCTTACCGCTCATGACTGTTTGGAAAACACCACTACTAAAGCAAATTCATGCTCAGTTCACTGATCCCACATCCTGAAACGTTGGATGATGCTGCCCGACGGTATTTTCCAATGACGACGGCCCAACAGAAAAAGGCTGGATCACCAGCCTTTTCTTAATGGTAAGGTTTCACTTTCACCCTTTTCAGAACAGTGACTAAAGTGCTGCAAAACACCTCTTCAACGCCACTGTTCAGAAACGTTACCGGGAAGAAAGCTACTGCTTTTCCAGCTTGCGAAGACGCCTTGCCAGATCATCCAGCTGCCTGAATCGAACAACATTCTTACGCCAGTCCCGGGCGTCCATAAACCCGGTTCCTGAAGAATAGGCACCTGCTTTGGTAATGGAACGGGTGATCATGGCCATGCCACTGATAAAGGTATTATCCGCAATGGTCAGATGCCCTGCAAAACCAGCCGCTCCGGCAATAGTACAATTTTTACCAATTTTTGTACTTCCGGAAATACCGACAGCGGAAGCGATGGCAGTGTTCTCTCCAATCACCACATTGTGGGCAATCTGTATAAGGTTGTCGAGACGCGCACCATCATGAATCTCAGTGTTGCCCAGAGCCCCCCGATCGATACAGGTATTACTGCCAACTTCAACATCCTTGCCAATCACCACACCACCGATCTGGGCAATTTTATGCCAGCGCCCCTCAGAATGGGCGTTACCAAAACCATCGCCACCGATCACAGCCCCCGCATGAATGATGGAACGCTCACCGATGGTGACACCATGACAAATGGTGACATTACGGTGCAGGTGGACATCCGCTCCAAGAATTGAGTCATGCCCCACCACAGTTCCCGCATCAATCCGGACACCCGCCTCAACCTGAACACCCGCCTCAATGACAACATTGGCACCAATGGCTGCCGTCGGGTCTACAGAAGCGCTGTCACTGACCACAGCACTTGGGTGAACACCGGGTTCAGCTCCCCGGTCCGGATCAAACAGAAAAGAGAGCCTGGCATAGCCCAGATAAGGATTGTCGAGAATCAGGGCGTCGCCCTTGTGCTGCTCAACATCTTTCGGACTGAGAATAACCGCCCCTGCCTGGGTGGTTTCAAGAAAACGGGCATAGGCAGGGTTTGCCAGAAAACTCAACTCATGCTCCCGGGCATCCTGCAGAGTGTTCAAACCGGACAGCTTCCTGTCCGGATTTCCCTGCAACCGAGCCCCTGAGTGCTCTGCCAACTCAGATAAGGTGTAATAATCCTTCATGACCCATTACTTCATCTTGTTGAGACGTTCAATTACCTTGCGGGTCATATCCAGTTCCGGCTTGGCAAAGATTGCCATCTGGCGCTCAAGCACCAGGTCCAGATTCATTTCCTTAGAGACTTCATCAATGGCCTTCTGAAGCTTTGGTCTCAGTTTTTCCCGCTCCGCATTATCCGCTTCCGCCTTTTCCTGGCGCAGCTGCCGGTCTTTCAACTGAAGGTCTTCAAATTTCCTTCTCAGTTCCAGCTGACGCATCTTCAGCTGTTCTTCACCCAACGTTGGGCCATCCTTGCGAAGCTTGTCTTCAAGCTGTCGAATTTCCGCTTCCAGCGCCTTCAGGTTCTGCAGGCGGGGTTTGAATTTGGCTTCCGATTTCCGGGCATAGCTTTTCCCGGCATCGGACTCACTCAACACCATCACGGAATCCAATACACCAATTCTCGTACCACTGCTCTTCCCACCAGTAGGAGCCGGAGCTGCATTCACCAGGGGGGAAAGCATCAACAGTGCCAGAACAGCCAGTCGGATCTGCTTCAAAATCTATCTCCTGAATCATCAATCGTTAACAGCATCAAGTTACCCAAGGAGTTCACCTGCTCATCTGCGGCATTGCCCGGACTAAACAGCGTAGAGCCCGCACATGTCGATAGCGAAAGAGCAGCCAAGAGCAATAAGATAGTGCCGAAACGCGACATTATAAAGAAAAGGTGCGAGTACGCACCTTTTAATTACCTGAAATCACCTGATAAGAAGGGCCAGAATCCCTGTGAACGGGCTTTCGGCCCCTTTAAGGCAAGACCGACTCCCGGAGTCAGCCAATACCTGGAATCAGAAAGGAGTACCCAGTGAGAACTGGAACACTTGTGTCTCATCTTTACCCTTGGCATTCAGGGCTTTTGCCAGACTGAAGGTCAATGGCCCCAGGGGAGTAATCCAGGTCAACCCAACACCGGCACTGTATCTCAGCTCAGAGAGATCCGGTTTGTTACAGTCAACGGTCTTGTCACTGCAGGTAGTGTCGAACACATTACCGTAATCAAAGAACACGCTGGTTCTCAGTGATCGCTGATCTTTAACGAAAGGCAGGGGGAACAATACTTCAACGGTACCCTCCACAAGAACATCCCCACCAATACTGTTGTAGTCGTTGGGGTTATCCGCCTTGGCAGCTTTGGGCCCCAGGGTGTTGTCTTTGTATCCACGGACAGAACCGAAGCCACCGGCATAGAAATGCTCAAAGAACGGCATGTCAGAGGTACTGCCATAGGCACCGCCATAACCCACACGACCGGCAAACCGGGCGGTGAAGCTTTTTGTCAACGGCTGAAAATATTGCCCGCGATAAACCAGCTTATAGAAGGTAGTGGTGGACCCTGGAACGGCAGCAGACAGGGAGACACTCTGAGAGTAGCCCCGAGTTGGCAGCAGCCCACGGTTCAGCTCAGATTCCGACCAGCCCAGAGAGGTCTTGAAGTTGGTAAACTGATCCCCTTCCTGAGCCAGATAGTCGGTAATGTACTCAGGCGTGCTGGCACCCGTCCTGATCTTAGTGCCATCCACCCCCAGACTGAAGTTGATGGACTGGGTTTCAGACAGCGGATAGCCGAAGCGGACATTACCACCAAAGGTATCCGCAGCATAACTGGAAATATCAGAATCTTCGTAATCGTAAGTCCGGTAGTAAACGTCAAACCCACGGCTGACCCCATCAACGGTGTAGTAGGGATCCATAAAGCTGAAGTTGTAGAGCTGGCTGACATCACTTTTGTTCAGCCCCACGGAAACCTTGTTACCGGTCCCCAGGAAATTGCTCTGGCTGATGGAGCCACCCAGCAGCAGACCATCCGACTGGGAATAACCGACACTGGCAGTAACACTGCCTGAAGGCTGTTCTTCAACGGTATAGTTCACATCAATCTGGTCACTGGTACCTGGTACCGGTGGGGTTTCAACATTAACCTGCTTGAAAAAGCCAAGCCGTTCCAGTCGAACCTTTGACTGCTCAATTTTCTGGGTATTGGCTGAAGCCCCTTCCATCTGGCGCATTTCCCGGCGCAGAACCTCATCATCGGTTTTGGTATTGCCGGAAAAATTAATCCTGCGGACATAAGCGCGACGCCCCGGATCCACAAAGAAAGTCAGGGAGACCGTCTTGTCATCATGGTCCGGCTTCGGTATCCCGGTCACATTGGCAAAGGTGTACCCCTCATTACCAAGACGCCGGCTGAGAACTTCTTCAGTGGTAGTAATAATCTTGCGGGAAAAGACCTGATCCGGCCTGGCCAGCAACAGCTTTTTCGCTTCTTCTTCAGGGATAATGATATCCCCAGCCAATTTGACATCACTGACCGTGTACTTATCACCTTCATTGATGTTGACCGTGATATAAACACTCTGCTTGTCCGGGCTGATGGACACCTGGGTCGAGGTGATATTGAAGTTGATATAGCCCCGGTCAAGGTACCAGGACCGCAATCGCTCCAGATCACCGGACAGTTTCTCCCGGGAATACTTATCCGCGGAACTGAAAAACTGATACCACTCGGTTTTCTGCAGCTCAAACAGGTCAATGAGGTCTTCCTGGGGAAAGACCGTATTACCCACCACATTCACATGCTGAATGGTGGCAACCTTCCCTTCCTTGACATTAATGCTCAACTTGACCCGGTTACGGGGCTGAGCCTCTACATTAGTAGTGATACGGGCGCCATATCGACCCTGGGCTACGTATTGGCGCTCAAGCTCAAGACGAATCGCCTCCAGCGTAGCCTGCTGAAAAATCTCACCCTCAGCCAGCCCCGAACGACTCAAGCCGGTCATCAGGTCTTCAGTCTTGATCGCCTTATTGCCCTTGATTTCAATCTCACTGATGGACGGGCGCTCAACCACCGACAACACCAGTACATCGCCATCACGACCAATCTGGATGTCGTTAAAGTAACCGGTTTGATACAAAGCCCTGGCAGCCCCGGCTATTTCCGGTGACTGAACGTCATCACCCACCTCAATGGGAAGGGAGTTAAACACTGTCCCGGCTGAAACCCGCTGAAGGCCGTCAATCCGGATGTCGGTGACAACGAACGCCTGGGCGCCCGGTGCTATGGCTAAAGAGCCAATCAGCAGAGACAACAATGATCGCTTCATGGAATCCGTTCTTATCCGTGTTCATTTCGTACTATGGTTACCTCCACAGCCCCGGGATTGCAAGGCCAATGAAGGGTCGGCCTGCTACAAGTGTGCCGCCAGAAGCGCTCACCTGTATCAGTCCTGCGAAGGAGTTACTGAAAAAACCGGCTCAAGTCATTGTACATGGCCAGCATCATCACCCCGACAACCAGAGTTACCCCAATTTTCAAACCCAGCATCTGGGTTTTCTCAGACAGAGGCTTACCCCTGACCAGCTCCACCGTATAAAACAACAGGTGACCACCATCCAGAACAGGAACAGGAAGCAGATTCAACACCCCCAGGCTGACGCTGAGCATCGCCAGAAAGTAGAGGAAATTCTCCAACCCCGATTCAAGAGACGTGCCAGCCACTTTAGCAATGGTTATCGGCCCACTCAAGTTTTTCACCGATACCAGCCCGGTGACCATTTTCCAGAGGGATTCAAGGGTCATGCTGGTCAACGACCAGGTGGCCTGAGCCCCTTTGGCCAGAGCCTGAAAAGGACCGTACTGCAGATTACGCACCATCGCTTCCGGCCAGGCAACGGACTGAACACCTGCACCAATATAACCGATATCTACACCTTCATCCGCCCGGCTACGAGGGGTCACGGACAGGCTCTCACGCTGCCCCTGCCGGTCCATCTGAACTGAAAGGCTCTGGCCTGGGCTGCTCCGTATAATCTCAACAAAATGCACCCAGTCCCTGACCGGTTCCCGATTGACACTGACAACCCGGTCACCTTCCTGAAAGCCCGCAGTCATTGCAGCCCCCCCTTCCTCAAGGCGACCAATGATGGCGGGAACCTTTGGAGTAAAGGGCACAATACCCAGGGAGCGAATGGGGTTAGGCTGCTCTTCACCCATCATCCAGTCAGCCACCTCAATCCTGCGGTCCCGGGCCACCCCGTCGGGCACCTGCCCCGGCTCACCGGAACGGACAGAGAGCGTTAAAGCCGTGGTCTCACCGATAAAAGAGAGCAACTCCATATTCACAGCCTGCCAGCCAACTGTCTCATGGCCATTGACCGCAACAATTTCATCGCCAGGCAGAATACCGGCAGAGGCAGCAGGTGTATTGGGCAACACCTCACCCACCTGGGGCATTAATGTCCGGATGCCCGCCATATACATAATCCAGAGAGCCAGGATGGCCAGCAGGAAGTTGGCAATGGGCCCCGCCGCTACAATGGCTATACGGGCCATCACCGACTGCGCATTGAACGACAGGTGTTTTTCATGCTCAGCAACGGGCCCTTCCCGCTCGTCCAGCATTTTCACATAGCCGCCCAGGGGAATCGCTGCAATACTGAACTCCGTTCCATGGCGGTCAGTGCGGCTCCAGAGTGATTTACCAAACCCTACGGAGAAGCGGAGCACTTTGACACCGCAGCGCCGGGCCACCCAGAAATGGCCAAACTCGTGGATACTCACCAGTATCCCGAGGGTCACTACAAAGGCAAACAGTGTCTGCAATGTCCCAAATATCATGCCACCCCCTGAAAATGTTGTATTTTTTCCCGGGCCAGGGATCTTGCCTCCCGGTCGGCTGCCAGTACCTGGTCCAGATCACCGGCACCGTTCACCGGCAGCGTCTGAAGCGTAGCATCAATCACACTGGGTATGTGGTCAAACCGCAACTGGCGCTCCAGAAATGCATCCACTGCCATTTCATTGGCCGCATTCAACATTGCAGCAGCCGTTCCACCTACTTGAGCGGCCTCCTGGGCCAGCTCAAGACAGCGATACCGCTGCATTTCCGGTTCATAAAAATCCAGCCGGGCCACCTCGGTCAATGAGAGAGGCTTTACACCGGACGGAATTCGCTTTGGCCACGCCAGGGCATGGGCAATGGGGGTTTTCATATCCGGGTTACCCATCTGGGCCAGCATTGAACCATCTTCATAATCCACCAGAGAGTGAATAATGCTCTGGGGGTGAATCACCACTTCCACCTTTTCCGGTGAAGCGCCAAACAGCCAGCAGGCCTCAATAAACTCCAACCCTTTGTTCATCATGGTGGCGGAATCCACCGAAATTTTACGCCCCATACTCCAGTTTGGATGAGCACAGGCCTGTTCCGGCGTCACTCCGGGAAAACGGCTCAATGGCACTTTCCTGAAAGGGCCACCAGAGGCCGTCAAGAGTATCCGGCGCACCCCAACCTTATCCAGCCCTTTCTGAAAATCACCGGGAAGACACTGAAAAATGGCATTATGCTCGCTATCAATGGGCAGAAGGCAGGCTCCCGATGAGCGGACAGCCTCCATAAAAAGCGAACCGGTCATTACCAGGGCTTCTTTGTTCGCCAGCAAAATCTTCTTGCCCGCCCTTACTGCAGCCATGGTTGGAAGCAATCCGGCAGCACCCACGATCGCTGCCATAACAACATCCACATCTGGATCCGACGCCACCACCGCCATGGCATCAATACCTTCTTCCACCTGGGTTCCAAGCCCTTCCCGGTTGACAGCCGACCTTAGCTCTTTCGCCGCCGACGCTTCTGCCATGACGGCATAAGCCGGTCTGAACGCCCGAATCTGCTCAAGCATAACGGAGACATTTTTACCGGCCACCAGGGAATGAACCTGGTAAGCCTCAGGGTTCAGGCCAATGACATCCAGAGTGCTTTTCCCTATGGAACCTGTTGACCCCAGAATACATACTTTCTGCACAGATTCGGCTTTCTCGATGGTCCGTTCTGATAAAGTCTGCATGACTCAACTCCCACTGACCAGAAGTGCCAGAGTGAAAATCGGGACCGCCGCGGTCAGGCTGTCAATTCTGTCCAGAATACCGCCATGACCGGGCAACAGTTGACTACTGTCTTTAATACCACGTTCCCGTTTAAGCAGGCTTTCCCAGAGATCACCCAGTACGGAAACCAGAACCGTCAACACCGTTAACATCAACAGCCCTAACCCGAGAGCAAAGCTGAAATCAAACCATAACGCCACCACAGAAGAAACCAGCACAGACATCAGCAGTCCGCCCACCAGACCTTCCAGGGTTTTCTTGGGGCTGACATTCTCTGCCAGCTTGTTTTTGCCCAGCGCTTTCCCGGCAAAGTAAGCGCCGCAGTCCGCAGCCCAGACCATAAGCAACACCAGGGCAATCATAAAACCGGACTGGGGGTGCTGCTTCAACTGCATCAGGGCGTACCAGGCGGGCACCAGTGTCAGGAACCCCATGGCCAGACGCAGCACCCGACTTTCACAGTAACGGGCACTGCCCGGATACCCTCTGACCAGCCAGAAGGCGACCAGCCACCAGAGCCCTGAAACACCCAGCACCAAAACGGGCGTCAGAAAATAAGTGAGCCAGCAGGCTACTCCTGCCAGCACGGCATAGGCCACCCGAACGCTCTGCTGCTCAAACCCGGAAAGGTTGGCCCACTCCCAGGCACCGAGCATAATCACAAGCCCAATAAAAACCGCAAATCCCGTAACCGGCAGCCAGAACACACCGGCCAGGGCCAGTGGTGCCAGCAGCAGGGCGGTAAATACTCGTTGTTTCAGCACGTAGCTTCTGCCTCCACCTGCTCACTGGTCTTGCCAAAGCGTCTTTGCCGACCAGCGTAATTCAGCAGAGCCCGCTGAAACTCCTCCCGACCAAAATCCGGCCACAAGGTATCGGTAAAATAAAACTCGCTGTAGGCACACTGCCAGAGCAGGAAATTACTGATTCTCTGCTCACCACTGGTGCGAATCAGCAGATCCGGCGGAGGCAACCCAGCAGTACTGAGATGCCCTTCCACCAGACCTTCGTTAATATGTTCCGGACTCAATTCACCCTGAGCCACTTTTTCAGCGATGCTCCGGCAAGCACTGGCTATATCCCATTGGCCACCATAATTGGCAGCAATCACCAGAGTGACATCGGAATCGTCAGCGGTCAGTGCTTCTGCGTCACGGATATGTTTCTGTATGGCGGGACTGAACCGGGTAACGTCGCCAATGACTTTAAGGCGGATCCGGTTCTTTTTTAATTTTCGGGTTTCTCTTCTGAGTACGTGAAGAAAAAGCCCCATCAGGCCATTCACTTCCCTGGGCGGGCGATTCCAGTTTTCACTGCTGAACGCGAACAGGGTCAGGACCTCAACCCCGGATTCACCGCAGGCTTCTACCACTTCCCTGACTTTTTCCACACCGGCCCGGTGCCCGGCAAGACCCGACAGATTCTGCCGTCTGGCCCAGCGGTTATTCCCGTCCAGAATAATAGCCACATGGCGCGGCAGCCGTTCTGACGGTACTCCCTGAATGCCGCAGCTTTCCTTCGAAAATGTTTTGGCCATGAATAAAGATGATCTGATGAATGGCTGATGAAAAAGTGTAATATAAGAACCTTGCAGGAGCACAGGTAAAAAAACAAGTACCTGCAGGCTGCTTCAGCCATGAACTGTCTTTGAATGCCTGTGGAACTGCCACCGCACCAAGCATGCTCACAACAACCTTCCCGGCGAACCCGCCAGGAAGGTCACACTGAGTGAATCACTGAATACATGCGCATCACCGCAGGCATCAGATTACCATCAGATCCTCTTCCTTCGCCGCCAGAGCCTTATCCACTTCCGCAATATACTGGTCGGTCAGCTTCTGGATATCATCCTGGGCCCGGCGCTCATCGTCTTCACTGATTTCCTTTTCCTTTTCCAGCTCCTTGACGTCTGCCAGGGCATCACGACGGATATTCCGGATCGCAATACGGGCATTTTCCGCGTCCTGACGAGCCTGGCGAATATACCCTTTACGGGTTTCTTCGGTCAGTGGCGGCAGGGGAATCCGGATAACCTCTCCTGCAGTGGAGGGGTTGAGTCCCAGATCGGACTTGAGAATCGCCTTCTCAACATCGGGCACGACCTGCTTTTCCCAGACGCGCACGGCCAGGGTCCGGGCATCTTCTACGGCAATATTGGCCATCTGACCCAGAGGGGTCTCCGAGCCATAATAGGAAACCTTGATGCCATCGAGCAGGCTGGGGTGTGCCCGCCCAGTCCTGATCTTGTTGAATGCCACTGCCAGGGATTCAACGCTTTTTCCCATACGCACAGAGGCGTCATCTTTAATTTCATTGATCATTGTTCACCCCCAGAAACCAATGTTCCTTCTTTACCACCCACAACCAGATTCAACAGAGCTCCCGGCTTATTCATATTGAACACCCGAACCGGCATCTGCTGGTCACGCACCAGGCAGACCGCCGTTAAATCCATAACCCCAAGTTTACGCTCAAGGACATCATCATAGGTCAACTGATCAAATTTAACAGCATCAGCGTGCTTTACCGGATCTTTGTCGTATACTCCGTCCACCTTGGTGGCCTTGAGCACGACATCAACACCTACCTCAATCCCACGCAGGCATGCCGCAGAGTCAGTAGTAAAGAATGGATTGCCGGTACCTGCAGAAAAAATGACAACATCACCGGTATTGAGATAACGGACTGCACGACGATGATCGTAGTGCTCAACCACCCCGCTCATGGGGATAGCCGACATAACGCGGGTGTTAATATTGGAGCGTTCAAGAGCATCCCGCATGGCCAGGGCGTTCATGACGGTCGCCAGCATTCCCATATGGTCGCCGGTCACCCGGTCAAGGCCGGCAGCACTGAGCTCGGCGCCACGGAACAGGTTACCGCCACCAATCACGATACCGACCTGAACACCGATACCCACCAGCTGGCCGATTTCCAGCGCCATCCTGTCCAGAACCCTGGGGTCAATACCAAACTCACCCTCACCCTGGAGCGCTTCTCCGCTGAGCTTCAGCAGTATCCGCTTGTATTTCGGTTGACTATCACTTGCCGGCATGTTCAGTTCCCGAGTCTGGTTGGCTAAATCGCATTCATCCCCTGTCGAAGCCGCTTTCACAGAACCTTTCCCTCATGGCACCCCCCGGAAACCGGACGGTTATAGCAAAGCAGGAATACCCATCTTTGAAAAACACTGGGTCTACAGTCTTCTGTCGGGTTGAATAACACGGACAGCAGATTCACTTTACCCTGTTCATCCGGAAAGTGCAGCCAGCTGCCCGTATTGAGAATACTAGTGTGCAGGCCCGAAGCACTTGAACCCTCGCCCGGGACAGAACCCGATAGCAAAGAGAAGCGCTACTGAAGCCTGCACTGAAGATTACAGACCCGCCTGAGCCCGTACTTCAGCAGCGAAATCCACCTCTTCCTTCTCAATGCCTTCGCCTACTTCAAAGCGGACAAAGCTGGAAACAGTGGCGCCGGCTTTCTTGGCCAGAGCACCTACTTTGGTGTCTGGGTCCTTGACGAAGGGCTGCTCAACCAGGCTGCTTTCAGACAGGAACTTGTTGATACGGCCAACAATCATCTTCTCGATGATCTCGGCAGGCTTGCCGGACTGTTCAGCCTGTGCCTTGAAGATCTCTTTCTCTTTCTCGACCAGCTCAGCAGGCATGTCTTCCTTGTTAACCACTTCCGGGTTAACAGCGGCAACGTGCATGGAAATGTCACGAGCCAGCTCAGAATCACCGCCTTCCAGCTTGGTCAGAACCGCAATGCGCTTGTTACCGTGAACGTAGGAACCAACCACCCCACCTTCAACGATTTCAATACGACGGACACTGATGTTCTCACCGATCTTCTGGACCAGAGCCAGACGGGCTGTTTCCAGCTCACCTTCCATCAGGGCAGCTACATCGGCTTCCTTGCGATCAAAGGCAGCGTCAACCACTTTCTGGACATAACCCAGGAAGTTATCGTCACGGGCTACGAAGTCAGTTTCACTGTTCACTTCAACCAGAACACCGAAGCTGGCATCGTCAGCTACTTTAACCGCTACTACACCTTCAGCGGCAGTCCGGCCAGCTTTCTTGGCAGCCTTGGCCTGACCGGATTTGCGCAGCTCTTCGATTGCTGTCTCAATGTTACCCTCAGCGGCCACCAGTGCTTTTTTGCACTCCATCATGCCAAGGCCGGTGCGCTCACGCAGTTCTTTAACCAGTGCTGCAGTAATAGCTGCCATGGTTGATTCCTCTCGCAATTGACAGTCTTGCCCCGAACCCCTCGGAGCAGAATGGTTATCTGTATATGGTAAAAAGGGGGCAATGCCCCCTTCTACTCCCAGCAACGCTGTTTTATTGTCTTATCAGCCAGACCCAGGTCACCAGACCCACCTGAAAAGCCACCCGCGCAAAACCTCTCAAGACTCTGCGCCAGCCTGCGGGGAGCCAGTTCTGTCAAAAGCCGATCAGACTTCTTCAGAACCTTCAGCTTCTTCCGTCTTTGGGGCTTCTTCAGCTGCTTCTGCAGCCTTTGGAGCCTCTTCAACTTCAACAAACTCGTCTTCAGCACCGGTATTGCCACGGGCACGACCTTCAATGATCATGTCAGCAGCCGCACTCAGGTAAAGCTGAATGGCACGAATAGCGTCATCGTTACCGGGGATAACGTAGTCAACACCGTCCGGGCTGGAGTTGGTGTCCACGATACCAATAACGGGGATACCCAGCTTGTTGGCTTCCTGGATAGCAATACGCTCGTGCTCAACATCAATCACAAACAGAGCGTCCGGCAGGCTGCCCATGTCCTTGATACCACCCAGACTGCGATCCAGCTTTTCCAGATCACGACTGCGCATCAGGGCTTCTTTTTTGGTCAGCTTTTCAAAAGTGCCGTCAGCCTTCTGGCTTTCCAGGTCACGCAGACGCTTGATGGACTGGCGAATGGTCTTGTAGTTGGTCAGCATGCCGCCCAACCAGCGATGGTCGACGTAAGGCATGCCACAGCGAGCGGCTTCTTCACGAATAATCTTGCCGGCAGCACGCTTGGTACCAACGAACATGACCTTGTTCTTGCCTTCAGCCAGTTTGCCAATAAACTTCAGGGCGCCGTTAAAGGCAGGCAGGGTGTGCTCAAGGTTGATGATATGAATCTTGTTGCGCGCACCAAAGATGAACTTGTTCATCTTGGGGTTCCAGTAACGAGTCTGGTGACCGAAATGCACGCCCGCCTTGAGCATGTCACGCATGGTGACTTGAGCCATGGAATTCTCCTGATTCAGGGTTATGCCTCCACACACCCCATGAGTTCGACCGTTCCAGCTTTAATGAAAAAGCCGGTCTGGCACCCGGAACCATGTGTCGGTGCATGTGAGATCTTTACAATTTAAGGTTTAGTGATCTTGGTAGAAACCCGTTGCTGCCTTCTCAGGCGGACATCGGGTCCAACTTCAATCCATTCCCGTCTGCAACGGCGCAAACGAGTGCGGTTTTATACCATATTTACACGATTGAGAAAACCTTTCTTCCCCGGAGAGCATTGAACTTAATCGCCTTCCGAGGAACTACTATCCATTCAGCCAGCAGCCAAACCAAGAAATAGTCCAGCCATGCACATTACAGACACTTTGCCCTCACAACCCTCACAACATAGCAGCCCTGAACTTGTCAGGTCTGCAGGATTCTTTCACCAAAGAACCTGCGTCAGTACGGAGGAATGCTCAGTGCCCTTGGGCAGAAATGTCGGAATACGTTTTCGAGCCTAAAAAAACGTGCCGCCAGTATGATGGGGTCCCATTCTCAAAATATCTTCTGGGCAGGTTCTCTGGAGCGATGCGGGTACCCCAACTTGCCGAGTTGATCAGAGGTGCAGCGAGCATGAATCATTCCGCTATTGCCAGTGGTTTTTGAGCAGTTACCTTAAACTCGATAACGCAGTTTTTATAACTTGACTACGGATTGGTTCTATGAGCCGCTTCACTTACGCTGCATTGGCATGGTATTCCAACGACGGTGTTGGTTCCTGGCGTCCCAAATCACGACCGGCCATATGCTTGCTGGATACCCGGGCAGGTAACGCACCTTGCAATGATGAACTCAGGCGTTTCAATGCACTCTCCGGGTTCTCTGCCATCACCACATCCTTTATCGTCTCAGTCAGAGCCTCAACCCGAAAACGTTCGATCAGACAGCCAGCGGGCATCCCGGGCTGCTTGTTTTTAAGCAGGGCGATTTGTTCCGGGTGCTGCAACAAAAGGTGATCGCACAACAAGCTGATGATCAGGCCCCGCTCTGATCCTTTTACGCCCTGTTGTTTGCTCAGCCTGTTCCAGCCTCCGCACTTCTTCCAGTCCTGAATAAAAACCTCGACCAACCACCTCAGCGAGTACAGCCTGGCGATATCAGCATGACGCCACGACAGATCGGAAGCAACGAGATAACGGTAGTCTTCCTCTCCTTTGTATTTTAGTGCTACGACAAAACGACGTTTGCCATGTGCTTTTACATGCAGCCGGGCAGCCAGCATAGTGACCGGTTTTTCCTGCCCTCCACGAATCGTCAATCGGGTATCCACACCGGGCTGACGAGCAAAATAGCGCTTCAAATAAGTAGAGGAGTTACGGTTGGATACGACCTGGTTAGACCGGAGCTGACTGACAACTTGAGCACCACCCGTCAGGGCTGATGCCTGGTCCATAAATTCGCCGGTGCCATAAAGCGCATCGGCAAGAACGCCCTTGATTTGCACTCCAGGAAAGGCCGAAGTAAACGCTCCGATCATATCCAGAGTTAATGCCTGCATGGTGGGAAACCGGACATGATCGGGGGTTGGTTGAGGTGGGCGTTCACGGGCGGGTACGCCCTGCTGCTTGAGTTGTCTGTTTTGTTTCCGCCAGGCCGTCATTTTCGGGTCTGGGGTATAGAAACGGAAGTCAACGGGAAAAGTCACGGTGTCTGTCACCAACACCATGAACACCAGTTCCTGTCCGTTGTAGTAACCCCCTGTCGTTTTATCCTTGACCTTGTGTGCGCCCGGTATTCGAGAGGTTCTTTTGGTTCGCTTTTTACCCGTGTCGTCTGCAACCAGAGTGCCGGAGTTAACTCCGTAGGAGGTCAGTATTTGTTTGACGCTGGCTTGCAGGAGAAGATGCCATTTGATCTTGGCATTGTAGAATATCCACCTTAGCTGGCCTGGCTTTGCCGCCCCCATAGCCCTGCGCCCAAAGGCAGCCCAGTTAAGCGTTTCGGTGGCGATGATACCCGCAACAATCAGGGTCAGCCCGGCTTTCTGACACGTAGTTAGTTTTGCAGACGGTTTGATGGATTGCAGAGACTGGTTCAGGCCATCGATGAAACGGGTGATGAGAGAAATAGGACGAACCAGCACAGATACCACTTGCAGAATAAGGAACCGGAAGGCAATCTTACCCGACCAGTCTGCCGTTGTGGTGCTGATGGTGTCTCGCAAGGCTTGATACCAGAGCCGCAGCGACAGTCTGGCCTAACCCCCTATTCCGGGTGCTCTCTCTGAATAATGTAAACGATAGTCTCAAAATACTCAGCAACGTTTACTGCTGCCAGCCAATAAAGAAACATAACTTAAAGAAGCACCGATATATTTGCTGATCCTTGTGTTTTCGGGCTCGATGGGCTTGCCAATCCTGAAAAAAAACGTAAACAACCCTTTTTGGCGCGTAACGGACACGTTTTGTACTGTTTTTCACTACTGTCCGGTTAAACATTCAGGCGTAGCTGAAAGTGCCTGCCCTCGCCGGCTTCAGGTAAAATAGCGGTTGTAGAGACAGCTATTTTGCAAGAACACAGGACAGGCATGAAGCATAGTAACAACATTTTCCATCAACTCCTCAGACACCTTCCCCGTCACCAGTTTCAGAAGGCGGTTGACCGTCATGACGGGGATCACCGGGTGCGTAGCCTGCCATGCTGGGCTCAGCTTATCAGTCTGATGTTTGCACAGATGACGGGGCGGACTTCTCTACGCGACCTTGAGGAGAACTTCAATGCCAAACATAATCACCACTACCACCTTGGAGTAAAGAGCATAAAACGTTCCTCTCTGTCTGACGCCAATAACAATCGCCCCTCCGCTATCTTTATGGAAACGTTCTATTATCTCCTCGGTAAGGTCCGGGGGGCTTTGCCTCGAGAAGACATAGCTGAGATGGTTCGCCTGATTGACTCCACAACCATTGACCTGAACCTCAACCAGTTTGAATGGGCAAGCTTCAGAAGCACAAAGGCAGGCATCAAGCTGCACACGATTTACGATCCTGAGGCAGAAGTTCCAACCTATTTTGAAATGACGTCAGCCAAAGTGAATGACCGTAAAGCAGCCCACAAGCTCCCAATTTTGCCCGGTGCAACCTATGTCGTAGATCGCGCCTACAATGACTACGGCTGGTACTTCAGCCTGACACAGCAGGGTACCCGCTTTTAGGACGCATGAAGTCGAATGCCGTTTATGAGGTCATTGAATGCCGGGAAACGGTAGCTAAGCACATTCTGGAAGACCAGGTTATTCGTCTCGCATCGGCTAAGGCTCAAAAGGACTGTCCGACTGACCTGAGGCGAATAACCATCATCAGGGAAGAGGATGAAAAAGTGTTGTCGTTTATCACCAATGACCTTGAACGGTCAGCGCAGGAAATAGCGGATCTCTACAAGGCCAGGTGGCAGATAGAGCTGTTTTTCAAATGGATCAAACAGAATCTGAAGATCAAACGATACCTTGGACGTAGCGAAAATGCAGTCAAAATCCAGGTGCTCTCAGCGATGATTGCCTACCTGTTGCTGAGGCTGGCCCAGATCACGACACATTGCAAATTATCATTACAGCAAATAGCCCGAAGAGTCAGTCTGAATCTCACAAGGCGTTGCTCTCTTTTAGAACTATTTAGCGATCCACCAGAGAAAAGCAGAGTCGACTTACGCCTGTATCAAAGGGGCCTGGAGCTGGTTTATGCTTAACCGGACAGTAGTGACTGTTTTTTGCCACTAAATGCACTTTTTGATGGTTTTTGAAGAGGCAAAAAGGGACTGGAGCTTTATCTTTTCGGGGCTATAGCAGATTCAACTTGGCCGTAGCCCTTGGCATATCGAGCCCTTAACTATCAATCCGAGAGAGCACCCCCTATTCCCTCCTGAAATAAGCCTCCTTTGTCAAAAAGAAAAAACTGCGTTATCGAGTTAAAACTCAACTCTTCTCAGAGGAGGCTTTTTTAGATCAAGTTTCTATACATTGGGTAGAGCAACACTTAATTTGAACAGCGCCAGTATGACTCATGGAAGCCGGTCAGGAGGGGCGAACACCCTATTATTTCATATTGAAAAAAAACTGGTTCTTCCTCAAATTGAGTGGGTGGTTTAGCATAGTCTGAAGCACTCAATGCAAGGATGCACCGATGCGTGACAAGAAGCTCTACTCTCAAATACTGGGTATTCAGTCGCCGTGGTTCGTTTCTGAAGTTGAACTGACCCTGCAAGAGCAACGGGTGCAGGTATTTCTTGAGCACAATGGTAAAAAAGCCTGTAAATGCAGTGTCTGCGATAAACCCTGTCCCGGTTATGATCATGTCACTCAGAAGTGGCGTCATCTGGATACCTGTCAGTTTCAGACGGTCCTGGTTGCCAGGGTGCCCCGGACGCAGTGCCCTGAACACAAGGTGCTGGCGATTAATGTTCCCTGGGCTGAAACCGGCTCTCGATACACAGCAATGTTTGAAGCCCTCGTTATTGACTGGTTGAAAGAGGCCACCATCAAAGCTGTTGCACGACAAATGCAGCTCAGCTGGAATGCCATAGGCGGTATTCAACAACGTGCAGTGAAGAGAGGTCTAGCACGTCGAGATGCCAAACCACCAAAACGAATAGCTGTCGATGAAACCTCTTTCCAGAAGCGGCATGAGTACGTAACGGTGGTCACTGATCATGACGAAGGCATTGTGGTTCACATCGCTGATGACCGTAAAAGCGATAGCCTGAATGAGTACTTTGAGACGTTACCTGATGATCAAAAAGAGGGGGTTGAATGCGTCACGATGGATATGTCCAGGGCATACATAAAGTCTGTCAGGGATAACATCCCCCATGCTGATAAGAAGATAGCCTTCGATAAATTTCATGTTGCCCAGTCCCTCGGCAAAGCCGTCAACAAAGTCAGGATAGAAGAGAACAAAACCCTTATAAACCAAGGGGTAGATCTTCTTAAGGGTACCCGTTTTGATTGCTGACCAACCCTGAAAATATGTCAGAGGAGCAGTGGGATAACTTTGAACCGCTGAAGAACTCAACACTCAAAACTGCCCGGGCCTGGGCTATCCGGGAAATGGCGATGAGCTTATGGAGTTACAAGTCCAGGGCATGGGCCATAAAGGCCTGGAACAGGTGGTTATTCTGGGCACAGAGATGTCGCCTTGAGCCTGTCAAAGAGGTTGCCAGAACGGTGAAGGAGCATTTATGGGGCATTATCAACGCGATTGTCCTTGATGCGAATAACGGGCGTGCAGAGGGGATTAACAGCAAGATCCAGAGTTTAAAGAATCGGGCTTGTGGTTTCAGAAACCGGGAGAGATACAAGACAGTTATCTACTTTCATCTTGGTGGTCTGGATTTGTATCCATCTGGCATAGATCGCTGAAAATCACCCACTGAAAAAGGGGGAGAGCCAATGAATTGCGTAAAAAAGGTGTTTTTGTTTCACCCAGTGGCGTTCGGAGTATCTGGGTGCGCTATGACCTTGCCAACTTCAAACAGCGCCTGAAAGCCCTGGAAGAAAAAGTCGCCAGAGAAGGCATTATCCTCACGGAATCACAGGTCAGGGCTCTGGAGCGCAA